>CAJNCM010000046.1:0-78 GCA_905221285.1 bacterium | reverse complement strand
GGGGGGGGGGGGGGGGGGGGGGGGGGGGGGGGGGGGGGGGGGGGGGGGGGGGGGGGGGGGGGGGGGGGGGGGGGGGGG
>CAJNCM010000045.1:0-78 GCA_905221285.1 bacterium | reverse complement strand
TTTTTTTTTTTTTTTTTTTTTTTTTTTTTTTTTTTTTTTTTTTTTTTTTTTTTTTTTTTTTTTTTTTTTTTTTTTTTT
>CAJNCM010000044.1:0-87 GCA_905221285.1 bacterium | reverse complement strand
GCGTCGTCGATTGCTTGCTTCGCAGTCGGTTTTGCCACTGGCGTTGGAGTCACTGAAGCTACTGATGCCGTTCCTGCAGTCTTAGCT
>CAJNCM010000043.1:0-94 GCA_905221285.1 bacterium | reverse complement strand
TTAACTGTGACAGGAATTTCTACTTCATCTTCCGTTCCATCTGGATAATGAACTAAGGCTACTCCTGGATGACTGCCCGGTGTGCTGACATCTG
>CAJNCM010000042.1:0-105 GCA_905221285.1 bacterium | reverse complement strand
AACTCCACAAAATGATGAATACAGCCCAACTGGTATTGCGCAAACCGTAGACAATGGACATGTGCCAGATCCAGAAACAAGTGTAAACAAAACAGGCTTACCAGA
>CAJNCM010000041.1:0-112 GCA_905221285.1 bacterium | reverse complement strand
TATCCGCTGTGTAACCTGCGATAGTTGGAGAGACTACTTTATCAAACGTATCATCATTAGTTGTCCAGTCTTGGAAGAAAATTTGACCAGTCACTAGGTTAATACGACTCCA
>CAJNCM010000040.1:0-116 GCA_905221285.1 bacterium | reverse complement strand
TCCTAGTAAACAAAACTGTTCGCTTTTTTCTTTTTACTATGTCAGATAGTTTATTTCACAACAGAAACATTTCCTGTCTTACTATCGATTTTAACAGTTTGACCGTAGAAACCGTC
>CAJNCM010000039.1:0-127 GCA_905221285.1 bacterium | reverse complement strand
TGCCTGGTGTGCTGACATCTGGCCTTGTCTTCCATGTGACTGTTGTTCCATCTGGTAAGCCTGTTTTGTTTACACTTGTTTCTGGATCTGGCACATGTCCATTGTCTACGGTTTGCGCAATACCAGT
>CAJNCM010000038.1:0-138 GCA_905221285.1 bacterium | reverse complement strand
AACTCCACAAAATGATGAATACAGCCCAACTGGTATTGCGCAAACCGTAGACAATGGACATGTGCCAGATCCAGAAACAAGTGTAAACAAAACAGGCTTACCAGATGGAACAACAGTCACATGGAAGACAAGGCCAGA
>CAJNCM010000037.1:0-158 GCA_905221285.1 bacterium | reverse complement strand
GTTCGTCACAACGAAGTACCAGATCCAGAGAAAAGTATTAATACAAATGACTTACCAAAAGGAACAAACTATAGCTGGTCAGAACAACCAGACACAAGTAAACCAGGAAGTAAGACAGGAAAAGTATTAATCACCTATCCAGACCATAGTACGGAAGA
>CAJNCM010000036.1:0-159 GCA_905221285.1 bacterium | reverse complement strand
TCTAGGGAGTTTAGCTCAGCTGGGAGAGCATCTGCCTTACAAGCAGAGGGTCAGCGGTTCGATCCCGTTAACTCCCATTTAAGCGGGTGTAGTTTAGTGGTAAAACTACAGCCTTCCAAGCTGTTGTCGCGAGTTCGATTCTCGTCACCCGCTTTGAAC
>CAJNCM010000035.1:0-175 GCA_905221285.1 bacterium | reverse complement strand
TTTCTGGATCTGGCACATGTCCATTGTCTACGGTTTGCGCAATACCAGTTGGGCTGTATTCATCATTTTGTGGAGTTACGTTTACCGTTACCGTCACTTCTTCCGTACTATGGTCTGGATAGGTGATTAATACTTTTCCTGTCTTACTTCCTGGTTTACTTGTGTCTGGTTGTTC
>CAJNCM010000034.1:0-198 GCA_905221285.1 bacterium | reverse complement strand
TCTCCAACTATCGCAGGTTACACAGCGGATAAATCAGAAATCCCAGCTGTAAGTGGAGTTCAAGCGAAAGACCAAGATCGTGTTGAAACAGTCACTTATCGTAAGGATGCCCAAAAAGCTATTATCCGTTATGTAAGCACTAATGGTAATCAAGTTCTCAAAACAGATGAAGTGACAGGTAAGTCAGGTGAAGCCATT
>CAJNCM010000033.1:0-221 GCA_905221285.1 bacterium | reverse complement strand
GAAGCCTTCAAGATAAGACGAGTCAACATACCGTCACCAGCGAAAAATTCGTATGGAATAACTTGATTGACACCAGATCGGAAGAGCGTCGTGTAGGGAAAGAGTGTAGTTAACAGTGTAGATCTCGGTGGTCGCCGTATCATTAAAAAAAAAAAAAAAAAAAAAAAAAAAAAAAAAAAAAAAAAAAAAAAAAAAAAAAAAAAAAAAAAAAAAAAAAAAAA
>CAJNCM010000032.1:0-236 GCA_905221285.1 bacterium | reverse complement strand
TTGGGCGCGTAGCTCAGGTGGTTAGAGCGCACGCCTGATAAGCGTGAGGTCGGTGGTTCGAGTCCACTCGTGCCCATAAAGTTTGGTCCGTTGGTCAAGGGGTTAAGACACCGCCTTTTCACGGCGGTAACACGGGTTCGAATCCCGTACGGACTATTTTGGAGGATTACCCAAGTCCGGCTGAAGGGAACGGTCTTGAAAACCGTCAGGCGTGTAAAAGCGTGCGTGGGTTCGAA
>CAJNCM010000031.1:0-253 GCA_905221285.1 bacterium | reverse complement strand
TTATCCGTTATGTAAGCACTAATGGTAATCAAGTTCTCAAAACAGATGAAGTGACAGGTAAGTCAGGTGAAGCCATTGCCTACAGCACTACAAGTCAAATCAATGAATTCAAGAAACAAGGCTACAAGCTTGTTAGCGATGAATTCACAGCGGGTGGTGCTAAGGTTTATGACTATGATACAGCACGTGACCAAGTCTACACTGTAACCCTTTCAGAACGTGTTGAACCGGTTAACCCAGATAACCCAAGCCC
>CAJNCM010000030.1:0-262 GCA_905221285.1 bacterium | reverse complement strand
TATCAAAAAAGAAAGGACGAAATTTGTCCTTTCTAGATATTAGCTTTTCTTCAACCCACTACAGTTGACAAAGAGCCAAAATGAATTACTGAAATTAAAAAAAGAGAGAAGCAAACTGATTCTCTCTTAATGTATATAATATCTAGTTAAAACAAAAAAGATACGCTTACGTATCTCTGTAATGAATCGGGAAGACAGGATTCGAACCTGCGACACCTTGGTCCCAAACCAAGTACTCTACCAAGCTGAGCTACTTCCCGAG
>CAJNCM010000029.1:0-323 GCA_905221285.1 bacterium | reverse complement strand
CCAACTATCGCAGGTTACACAGCAGATAAATCAGAAATCCCAGCTGTAAGTGGAGTTCAAGCGAAAGACCAAGACCGAGTTGAAACAGTCACTTATCGTAAGGACGCTCAAAAAGCTGTCATTCGATATGTAAGCACTAACGGTAATCAAGTTCTCAAAACAGATGAAGTAACAGGTAAGTCAGGTGAATCCATTGCCTACAGCACTACAAGTCAAATCACAGAATTCAAGAAACAAGGATATAACCTTGTCAGCGATGAATTCACAGCGGGTGGTGCTAAGGTTTATGACTATGATACAGCACGTGACCAAGTCTACACTGT
>CAJNCM010000028.1:0-350 GCA_905221285.1 bacterium | reverse complement strand
GCTGTGTAACCTGCGATAGTTGGAGAGACTACTTTATCAAACGTATCATCATTAGTTGTCCAGTCTTGGAAGTCGATATGACCTGTTACCAAGTTGACATTGCTCCAACGTTTGAAGTTCAGTGTTTCAACTACATCATCCTTAGCCTTACTTCCATCTTCATAAACATAATGGATAGTACGGCTAACACTTTCCTTGTTATCCAAGTTTTCAACGGTTCCTGGCCAACGTGGGCTATCTGGTTGTCCTGGATTAACTGGTGTATTTGGTTGTGGGCTTGGGTTATCTGGGTTAACCGGTTCAACACGTTCTGAAAGGGTTACAGTGTAGACTTGGTCACGTGCTGTATC
>CAJNCM010000027.1:0-400 GCA_905221285.1 bacterium | reverse complement strand
GTTCATTATAACAATCTCCATATTTCCATCCTCATCATATCTATAGCTCAATCACTTTACTACTATGTCTCAAAATATTTTATTATTATATACTATAAGTAAAACGCTAACTCATTCTTTTTTTGAAATAGGTAATTCGATATTATTCGAGCAAATAATGTATCCTACTGTGAATAATACTACAAATATATGAGTATAAAATAATACAGATGACGACTTATAACCATCTATAACAACAAAGATAATTGATAATAGTAACAGAAAAAAAGTAGGTACTGAAATCTTTTTAATAAATTGCTTGTATCGATTAAAGCATAGTTCAGAACTAATGTTTCCTCTCTTCTTATTATGCGTTAATAAGTGAATCAGCAACTCAAAAAACACACTACCTACAGAAAGA
>CAJNCM010000026.1:0-405 GCA_905221285.1 bacterium | reverse complement strand
GGAAATAGAACTTTAAAAGAGTCCCCCTTAAAATATTCTATAGAATATTTTAAGGGGGACTCTTTTGTTATGACTTTATATACATTATTTTTTAGCTAGTTCCTGTAAATGAGTTAAACAATAAAACTGGGCAAAAAAGCTAGAGTGACGACTTCACAATATCTAGCAGCGATTTGTGGAATAAATTTTAAAATGATTTATTTTTAATCTTGAAAGGTTACAAATCATGAAAAAATACGTTTCGTGATGAAAATCGTACATTTTAAGACTTAGCGGTAAAAATCGATTTTGTTCTGCTATACTGAACTTGTCAAGGTTATAATCTGACAAAAATAATAAAAATTAATATGGAGGTATTCCCCATGGAAACAAAGACAACGATTCAATTTGATGTTTTGGATACCG
>CAJNCM010000025.1:0-425 GCA_905221285.1 bacterium | reverse complement strand
GGGCTTGGGTTATCTGGGTTAACCGGTTCAACACGTTCTGAAAGGGTTACAGTGTAGACTTGGTCACGTGCTGTATCGTAGTCATAAACCTTAGCACCACCTGCTGTGAATTCATCGCTAACAAGCTTGTAGCCTTGTTTCTTGAACTCTGTGATTTGACTTGTAGTGCTGTAGGCAATGGCTTCTCCTGACTTACCTGTTACTTCATCTGTTTTGAGAACTTGATTACCATTAGTGCTTACATAACGGATAACAGCTTTTTGGGCATCCTTATGATAAGTGACTGTTTCAACACGGTCTTGGTCTTTCGCTTGAACTCCACTTACAGCTGGGATTTCTGATTTATCCGCTGTGTAACCTGCGATAGTTGGAGAGACTACTTTATCAAACGTATCATCATTAGTTGTCCAGTCTTGGAAGTCGAT
>CAJNCM010000024.1:0-440 GCA_905221285.1 bacterium | reverse complement strand
AAAAATAATAAAAATTAATATGGAGGTATTCCCCATGGAAACAAAGACAACGATTCAATTTGATGTTTTGGATACCGAAATGTTGGCTAGTATTGAGGGAGGAACAGCTAGTGCAGGGGAAGTTTGCACATTAGCAGGAGCAATGATTGGTAGTTTGGTTGCACCAAGAGCTGGAACTTGGGCTGGAGGTGTTTTATGAGCACAATATTGCACAGCTATATGGGCTATCGCTAGATTTTTATAGAAAAGGGGTTAGTTGATGGAAAGTGGTGAATTTAGGCTAATTTTAGCTCTTTTTATATCTTTTTTTATAATAGGTGCGATTGGAATAGTTCTAAATGTTCCAATAAGCGAAGTTTTAGTTCTTTCTGTAGGTAGTGTGTTTTTTGAGTTGCTGATTCACTTATTAACGCATAATAAGAAGAGAGGAAACATTAGTT
>CAJNCM010000023.1:0-524 GCA_905221285.1 bacterium | reverse complement strand
GGTTCAGGTAATTCTTTATCAATGAAATCAATAGCTGATACTAAATATTCAAAAGATACAGGCATAAACTCAGAATGTGATGTTACAAAAGCAATCACTGCTTGAGAATCAAGTTTTCTAATTTCTCTAGCAACGTCTAATCCTCTTTTGTCATCATCTTTTATTTCAATATCAAGTAAAAATAATTGATGATTTCCTCTCTCTGAAATGTCCTCTAAAAGCTGTTGAGGTTTTCCATAAACCTCAAAATGCCTATACTCAATCTTATTATTCACCAAAATTTTTTTGACAACATTTTCAATTCTAGTCTGTTGTAAAAAATTATCTTCTAGTATAAAAATATTCACTATTTCACTCCTATATATTTTTCCACTGATTTTTTAATATTGTAAAGTGTCTTCTAGAACAAGCGATGTCTGATACTCTATCATCCAGAAACATAATCGTTCTTGTCTCATGATTAAATCCTGCTATTTTATCTTTATTCACAAGAAACTTTCTATGGCATCTAATAAGTTCTTCTG
>CAJNCM010000022.1:0-735 GCA_905221285.1 bacterium | reverse complement strand
AAAGTCATAACAAAAGAGTCCCCCTTAAAATATTCTATAGAATATTTTAAGGGGGACTCTTTTAAAGTTCTATTTCCAAGATCTGTGTAAAGACATAATTTTTACTTGTTGTTTTCAAACATACATTTGGATAAGATTTTAAAATTCTCCGAACATTGGCCAATCCTATACCCCGACCTACGCCTTTTGAAGAATTGTCACGCTTGAATATATCTCTCAATTCTATCTCTCTTTCTAAAGTAGAATTTTTTACAATCATGACTAATTTATTCCATTCTGTATCTTCAAGAAAACAAATTGCTATTCCTCCTTCTGCTGCGGACTCTATAGCATTATCTAACAAGATAGAAGTAATTGTTAAGAAGTCAATTTGTTCCATATTTTTTATAGAGAACTGTTCACTAATCTCTAGGGAAACTGGAACAGATAAGTTTTGGGCCTCCGATAACTTAGATAATAGTAAACTCTTTAGCGCCAAATCATTGATATTTCTTAGATGTGATACGTCAAAACGCTTACCTTTTAATTTTTCACCAGAATTTTTCAAAACACTATCATAGACTTGAGAAACCAGATTAATATCTTTTTGATCTATACCTATTTTTAAGCTCGATAAAATATTAGCATAATCATGTCTAAAGCTTCTAATTTCTTGATACAGCCCCTCAACTTGTTGACTATAATTACTAAGATTTTGCAATTGAATTTCTTTTTGTAGAACGACTTTCTCCTGTA
>CAJNCM010000021.1:0-809 GCA_905221285.1 bacterium | reverse complement strand
GGAAATAGAACTTTAAAAGAGTCCCCCTTAAAATATTCTATAGAATATTTTAAGGGGGACTCTTTTGTTATGACTTTCTATACATTATTTTTTATCTAGTTCCTGTAAATGAATTAGGAAATAGTCATAACAATAAAACTGGGCAAAAAAGCTAGAGTGACGACTTCTCAATATCTAGCAGCGATTTGTGGAATAAATTTTAAAATGGTTTATTTTTAATCTTGAAAGGTTACAAATCATGAAAAAATACGTTTCGTGATGAAAAAAGTACATTTGAAGACTTTGCGGTAAAAATCTCTTCTTTCCTGCTATACTGAACTTGTCAAGGTTATAATCTCATTAAAAACATCTATTATACAGGATCTACTCATCGTGGAAGTAAAAACAACTCATTCAAAATAGTTTTAAAAAAAGAAGAGGTGCTAATATGTTAAGTGAAACTATGATTCAGCTTATACTCATTGCGATTTGTTGCGTGTACATTATTTTTAACACCAAGGCTGATAAAAACCCAAAGAGAGGATATCGTACAGCTTTGTACCTTTTCGTTATGGCTGGTATTATATCTTATATTATGAATTATCTGAACTGGTTAGATTTTTTCTTACTGATAACTCCGATAATGTGTCTATTTAAATTTGAAGATAAGTGGAGCTAGCAACATTTAAATACTTTGAGGTGAAAATCGATTTTGTTCTGCTATACTGAACTTGTCAAGGTTATAATCTGACAAAAAATAATAAAAATTAATATGGAGGTATTCCCCATGGAAACAAAGACAACGATTCAATTTGATGTTTTGGATACCG
>CAJNCM010000020.1:0-821 GCA_905221285.1 bacterium | reverse complement strand
TGTCAGATAGTTTATTTCACAACAGAAACATTTCCTGTCTTACTATCGATTTTAACAGTTTGACCGTAGAAACCGTCAATTTCTTTATTAAGATAATCTGAAATTCCTGTTGGCAATCGTTTCATTTTAAGAATTTCACCAGATTGGTCTGCATAAACAAGAATATGATAGTGATGAGAACTTGGTCTATCATCAATCAATGCAAAATAACCTGTTTTGAGTTTGCCATTAGCACCATCTAAGTGATATAGTTTATTATTATTGATTGTGAAGCTGGTAGCTCCAAGAAAAAGTCGTGCACCTGGATTTTCTAGATAGACATCATTTCCAACTTTTTTAATCTCTGAATAGGTGGTCATTTCTGGTAAATTTGTTACTCGACGACCATCTGCCCCAAAGTAATACCTGTTTGGTAAGTTTTGGAAATTCTTTATAACAGCTTTAGGATCAATTTCCTGTCCTTGATCTTTATTATCTGTTAAAGCCAACATCGTATTGGAAACGTAATCCCCATATTTATTAGAAAACTTTTTAAATTCAGGTTTTATGTACCAAGCATTTTTTTCAACAATGACTCCATCTTTTGTATAAATAAGATGATAATCATACCCGTCAGACAAAGTAACAATATTTCTGATAATTGTATCATCCGCTTGAGATTGTTCAACCTGACTTGGGAGTCTGGTTAACATATAACCATCCTTACCAATGACATAACTTTCCCCATCGCTTGCTGGAACAGCTCTATCTGCTACCATTGCACCTGATTTTTCAAAGTAAGACCATTGACCATTTGCAGTCGCCCATCCTGTTGCCATAGC
>CAJNCM010000019.1:0-1210 GCA_905221285.1 bacterium | reverse complement strand
CATTCTGAGTTTATGCCTGTATCTTTTGAATATTTAGTATCAGCTATTGATTTCATTGATAAAGAATTACCTGAACCATTATTTATCAAACGAATTGAAAATGTTATTTCAAGTGTTAGCGATAATCAAAGAAGAACAGTATCTGAGGACTCTTTTATATTTACAGGATCCAAAGCTCAAATTCAAGTCCCTTTTAAAGATTTATTGTATATTGAAACATCAACAATTGCTCATAAGTTGACTCTCTATTCCAAACGAGACATAGTTGAATTTTATGGACAATTGTCAGATATTCTTAAACAGGAACCACGTTTATTTCAATGTCATAGATCATTTATCGTAAATCCTTATAATATATCTTTAATTGATAAAGAAAACCGGATAGTTCATTTTCAGAACGGATCCTCTTGTATTGTCTCTAGATTAAAAATTCGTCCACTTATGAAAGCTATCGAAAGATTTCATGACTAAGGAGATTTAGATGATATTTTTTCTAAATATTATAGGTGTTTTTCTATTGTTATGTATCCATGCTAGGGTTGTAGGTGAGAGATTAAATCTGAAAAAAGTAGTAATGTCCATTATTCTGTTCCATCTTTTAACATTACTATTTATTGTTTTATTTAAATCAACTGGATTTTACTTTCTTGGGTCATTATTGATTTATCCTACCTTTTTTATCCTATATACTTTGTCTATTAGTAAATTAAGAAGTAAGGTCTCTTTATTACTTTTTTACTCATTATTTCCACTTGGATTTTGGGATGTCATCAGAAATTTTTTAGGTTACTTTATAATTTCTAAGATTCCAATATTGTATAGACTATATGAAACTAATCTAGGAACAATGATTTTCTCTTTATTAGCTGAAATTATTGTGTTTTTTCTTATTAGTCTCTTTCGATATAATTTTAGTCATTTAAAAATAAAGAACTTGGATAGAAAGACAAAATTTATTTTAATTACTGCGGATATTTTAATGCTAGCCTATTTTATCTTACCATCTTATATAAACTATAGTGATAAAGTAAGTTGGGATAGAATGTTGGATTATAAAGAATTATGGACAGCAGTTTACTTTTTATTGTTTATTTGTTTTGTTAATCTCTTGGATAGAAGATTACTTCAAGAACTACAGGAGAAAGTCGTTCTACAAAAAGAAATTCAATTGCAAAATCTTAGTAATTATAGTCAACAAGTTGAGGGGCTG
>CAJNCM010000018.1:0-1210 GCA_905221285.1 bacterium | reverse complement strand
CATTCTGAGTTTATGCCTGTATCTTTTGAATATTTAGTATCAGCTATTGATTTCATTGATAAAGAATTACCTGAACCGACATTTATAAAACGTCTTGAAAATGTTATTTTAAATGTTAGTAACAATCAAGGAAGAACAGTATCTGAGGACTCTTTTATATTTACAGGATCAAAAGCTCAAATTCAAGTCCCTTTTAAAGATTTATTGTATATTGAGACATCGTCAATCGCCCATAAGTTGACACTCTATTCAAAACGAGACATAGTTGAATTTTATGGACAATTATCCGAAATCATAGAACAGGAACCACGCTTATTTCAATGTCATAGATCGTTTATCGTAAATCCTTATAATATATCTTCAATTGATAAAGAAAATCGGGTAGTTCATTTTCAAAACGGCTCCTCTTGCATTGTCTCTAGGTTAAAGATACGTTCACTCATGAAAGCTGTCGAAAGACTTCATGACTAAGGAGATTTAGATGATATTTTTTCTAGATATTATAGGTACTTTTCTAATGTTATGTATCCATGCTAGGGTTTTAGGTGAGAGATTAAATCTGAAAAAAATCGGAATATCCATTATTCTGTTCTATCTTTCAATATCACTATTTATTTTTGTATTTGGATCAACAGAATTTTATTTTTATGGGTCATTATTGAGTTATCCCACTTTTTTTATCTTGTATACTTTTTCTATTGCTGAATTAAGAAGTAAGGTCTCTTTATTACTTTTTTACTCATTATTTCCACTTGGATTTTGGGATGTCATTAAAAATTTTTTAGGTTACTTTGTAATTTATAAGATTCCCATATTGCAAACTATATATGAAACAAATCTAGGAATAATGATTTTCTCTTTACTAGCTAAAATTATTGTGTTATTCCTTATTAGTATCTTTCAATATAATTTTAGTCATTTAAAAATAAAGAACTTAGATAGAAAGACAAAATTTATCTTAATTACTGCGAATATTTTAATGATTGCTTATTTTATCTTACCGCCTTATATAAACTACATTGATAAAGTAAGTTGGGATAGAATGTTGGATTATAAAGAATTATTAACAGCAGTCTACT
Source organism: bacterium (assembly GCA_905221285.1). Taxonomy (GTDB): domain Bacteria; phylum Bacillota; class Bacilli; order Lactobacillales; family Streptococcaceae; genus Streptococcus. Next base: position 131 of record CAJNCM010000018.1, on the reverse strand, counting down.
TTTTATTGTTTATTTGTTTTGTTAATCTATTGGATAGAAAATTACTTCAAGAATTACAGGAGAAAGTCGTTCTACAAAAAGAAATTCAATTGCAAAATCTTAGTAATTATAGTCAACAAGTTGAGGGGCTG
>CAJNCM010000017.1:0-1414 GCA_905221285.1 bacterium | reverse complement strand
GGCTCTTTGTCAACTGTAGTGGGTTGAAGAAAAGCTAATATCTAGAAAGGACAAATTTCGTCCTTTCTTTTTTGATATTCAGAGCGATAAAAATCCGTTTTTTGAAGTTTTCAAAGTTCCGAAATCCAAAGGCATTGCGCTTGATAAGTTTGATAAGATTATTGGTGGCTTCCAGTTTGGCGTTGGAATAGGGTAGTTGAAGGGCGTTGGCAATTTTCTCTTTATCCTTGAGGAAGGTTTTAAAGACAGTCTGAAAAAGAGGATGAACCTGCTTTAGATTGTCCTCAATGAGCCCGAAAAATTTATCCGGTTCCTTATTCTGAAAGTGAAAAAGCAAGAGTTGATAGAGATGGTAGTGGTGTTTCAAGTCTTCTGAATAGCTCAAAAGCTTGTCTAGAATTTCTTTATTCGTCAAGTGCATGCGAAAAGTAGGGCGATAAAAACGTTTATAGCTGAGTTTCCGACTATCTTGTTGGATGAGTTTCCAGTAACGCTTGATAGCCTTGTATTCATGGGATTTTCGATGAAACTGATTCATGATTTGGACACGCATACGACTCATAGCACGGCTCATGTGTTGGACAATATGGAAACGATCCAACACGATTTTAGCGTTTGGAAAAAGCTGTTTAGCCAAGTCATAGTAAGGGCTAAACATATCCATAGTAATGATTTTCACTCGACATCGGACGACTCTATCATATTTAAGAAAGTAATTTCGAATAATAGCTTGTGTTCTTCCCTCGAGAACAGTGATGATATTGAGCTTTTCAAAATCTTGTGCAATGAAACTCATTTTTCCCTTTGTAAAGGAGTACTCATCCCAAGACATAATCTCAGGCAGACGAGAAAAATCAGACTTAAAACGGAAGTCATTGAGCTTGCGAATGACAGTTGAAGTTGAGATGGCCAGCTGATGGGCAATATCGGTCATAGAAGTTTTTTCAATCAGCTTCTGAGCAATTTTTTGGTTGATGATACGAGGGATTTGATGATTTTTCTTTACTAGAGGAGTCTCAGCAACCATCATTTTTGAACACTGATAGCACTTAAAACGACGTTTTCTAAGTAGAATTCTAGTAGCCATACCAGTCGTTTCTATGTAAGGGATCTTAGACGGTTTTTGAAAGTCATATTTCTTCATTTGCCTTCCACAATCAGGGCAAGATGGGGCCTCATAGTCCAGTTTAGCGATGATTTCTTTGTGGGTATTCCTATTGATGACATCCATAAATTGGATATTAGGGTCTTTAATGTCTAGTAGTTTTGTGATAAAATGTAATTGTTCCATAGGATTCTTTCTAATGATGGTTTGGTCGCTTTTCATTATAGATCTTATGGGACTTTTTTTCTACAATAAAAACGGCTCCATAATATCTATAGGGGATTTACCCACTACAAATATTATAGAGCC
>CAJNCM010000016.1:0-1435 GCA_905221285.1 bacterium | reverse complement strand
TGTACTGCACCCCAAAAGTTAGACAGAAAAAATCTAACTTTTGGGGTGTTTTATTATGAAATTGAGTTATGATGATAAAGTTCAGATCTATGAACTTAGAAAACAAGGATATAGCTTAGAGAAGCTTTCAAATAAATTTGGGATAAACAATTCTAATCTTAGGTACATGATTAAATTGATTGATCGTTACGGAATAGAGTTCGTCAAAAAAGGAAAGAATTGTTACTATTCTCCTGAACTAAAACAAGAGATCATTGATAAAGTTCTTCTTGAGGGGCATTCACAAATTAGGGCGTCTCTGGATTATGCTCTTCTAAGTAGTGGATTACTTTCGAATTGGCTGGCACAATATAAGAAAAACGGGTATACTATTGTTGAGAAAACAAGAGGGAGACCACCTAAAATGGGACGTAAGCCAAAGAAGAGATTTGAAGATATGACAGAATTAGAACGTCTTCAAGCAGAAAATGAGTACTTGAGAGCGGAGAATGCCATTCTAAAAAAGTTGAGAGAACTCCGATTGAGAGACGAAAAGGAGCAAGAAGAAAAACGGAAATTGTTCAAGGACTGGTAACAGAGTTTTCTTTAGATATCCTTCTAAAGATTATTAAACTTGCCCGTTCAACTTATTATTACCACTTAAAACAGCTGGATCAAAGCGATAAAGATTATGATATTAAAGCTGAAATTCAGTCAATTTATACTGAGCATAAAGGAAATTACGGCTATCGTCGCATGACTCTAGAATTACGAAATCGTGGCTTCGTAGTGAACCATAAGAAGGTGCAGCGTCTGATGAAAGTACTTGGTTTAACGGCTCGAATTCGCCGTAAACGGAAGTATTCTTCATACCAAGGAGAGGTTGGCAAGAAAGCAGATAATCTTATTCAACGTCAATTTGAAGCAACCAAACCAATGCAAAAGTGCTACACAGATGTGACAGAATTTGCCATTCCAGCAAGCAGCCAAAAGCTTTATTTATCACCAGTTTTAGATGGCTTTAACAGAGAAATTATCTCCTACAATCTTTCTACTTCGCCGAACTTAGTACAAATGAAAGCTATGCTAGAACAAGCCTTTACAGAGAACCATTACGAAAATACAATTCTCCATAGTGACCAAGGATGGCAATACCAACACGATTTCTATCATCATTTTTTAAAGAATAAGGGAATCCAACCATCTATGTCACGTAAGGGAAATAGTCCAGATAACGGTATGATGGAATCTTTCTTTGGCATTCTTAAGTCTGAAATGTTTTATGGTTATGAGAATACGTTTCAGTCACTTGAACACTTGGAACAAGCTATTGTAGACTATATTGATTACTACAACAACAAACGAATTAAGGTAAAACTAAAAGGACTTAGCCCTGTACAATACAGAACTAAATCCTTTGCTTAAATTAATTGTCTAACTTTTTGGGGTCAGTACA
>CAJNCM010000015.1:0-1827 GCA_905221285.1 bacterium | reverse complement strand
TATCAAAAAAGAAAGGACGAAATTTGTCCTTTCTAGATATTAGCTTTTCTTCAACCCACTACAGTTGACAAAGAGCCCATAAAATCAACAATATATAAAGATTTTAGCTTTTCTGCAACCCACTACAGTTGCAAAGAGCGCAAAAAAACTTCAGATAAGTAATCCAATTAAGTTTTACAAATCTGAAGTTTTTATTCTACTATTCTTAAAAATACAAAAAAAGAGTTATAAACTCTCAATAAAACGGAGAATAAGGGATTCGAACCCTTGCGCCAGTTACCCGACCTAACGATTTAGCAAACCGTCCTCTTCAGCCTCTTGAGTAATTCTCCTATTAATGGGCACGAGTGGACTCGAACCACCGACCTCACGCTTATCAGGCGTGCGCTCTAACCACCTGAGCTACGCGCCCAAGTTAAAAACTTGGTAATTGAACAAAGTTCAAAGCGGGTGACGAGAATCGAACTCGCGACAACAGCTTGGAAGGCTGTAGTTTTACCACTAAACTACACCCGCATAAATACTATAAATAAAAATGGCGCGAGACGGAATCGAACCGCCGACACATGGAGCTTCAATCCATTGCTCTACCAACTGAGCTACCGAGCCTTATTGCGGGAGCAGGATTTGAACCTACGACCTTCGGGTTATGAGCCCGACGAGCTACCTAGCTGCTCCATCCCGCGTTAATACAAAAGGAGGATGTGGGATTCGAACCCACGCACGCTTTTACACGCCTGACGGTTTTCAAGACCGTTCCCTTCAGCCGGACTTGGGTAATCCTCCATACTATTCAAATGGACCTTGTAGGACTTGAACCTACGACCACTCGGTTATGAGCCGAGAGCTCTAACCAGCTGAGCTAAAGGTCCAACAAGATCTTTATAGCGGCGAAGGGGATCGAACCCCCGACCTCCCGGGTATGAACCGGACGCTCTAGCCAGCTGAGCTACACCGCCATATATCGGGAAGACAGGATTCGAACCTGCGACACCTTGGTCCCAAACCAAGTACTCTACCAAGCTGAGCTACTTCCCGAGTTAAATAGAAAAATGCACCCTAGAGGAGTCGAACCTCTAACCGCCTGATTCGTAGTCAGGTACTCTATCCAGTTGAGCTAAGGGTGCTCATTAGTTTATGCCGAGGACCGGAATCGAACCGGTACGATCGTTACCAATCGCAGGATTTTAAGTCCTGTGCGTCTGCCAGTTCCGCCACCCCGGCCTCTCTAAGCGAACGACGGGATTCGAACCCGCGACCCCCACCTTGGCAAGGTGGTGTTCTACCACTGAACTACGTTCGCACTGTTTTCTTCTATCTAAAAATGCCGGCTACATGACTTGAACACGCGACCCTCTGATTACAAATCAGATGCTCTACCAACTGAGCTAAGCCGGCTCATTTATTATATCTTAATGCGGGTTAAGGGACTTGAACCCCCACGCCGTTAAGCGCCAGATCCTAAATCTGGTGCGTCTGCCAATTCCGCCAAACCCGCATATATGACCCGTACTGGGCTCGAACCAGTGACCCATTGATTAAAAGTCAATTGCTCTACCAACTGAGCTAACGAGTCTAAAATAACTTACGTTATTCTAACGGTCCCGACGGGAATCGAACCCGCGATCTTCGCCGTGACAGGGCGACGTGATAACCGCTACACTACGGGACCTTTGGGAGTTAACGGGATCGAACCGCTGACCCTCTGCTTGTAAGGCAGATGCTCTCCCAGCTGAGCTAAACTCCCTAGAGCTAAGCGACTTCCATATCTCACAGGGGGCAACCCCCAACTACTTCCGGCGTTCTAGGGCTTAACTTCTGTGTTCG
>CAJNCM010000014.1:0-5203 GCA_905221285.1 bacterium | reverse complement strand
AGCTAAGCGACTTCCATATCTCACAGGGGGCAACCCCCAACTACTTCCGGCGTTCTAGGGCTTAACTTCTGTGTTCGGCATGGGTACAGGTGTATCTCCTAGGCTATCGTCACTTAACTCTGAGTAATACCTACTCAAAATTGAATATCTATTCAAAGCAAGAAAACCATTCGCTTTCATATTCTCAGTTACTTTGGATAAGTCCTCGAGCTATTAGTATTAGTCCGCTACATGTGTCGCCACACTTCCACTTCTAACCTATCTACCTGATCATCTCTCAGGGCTCTTACTGATATAAAATCATGGGAAATCTCATCTTGAGGTGGGTTTCACACTTAGATGCTTTCAGCGTTTATCCCTTCCCTACATAGCTACCCAGCGATGCCTTTGGCAAGACAACTGGTACACCAGCGGTAAGTCCACTCTGGTCCTCTCGTACTAGGAGCAGATCCTCTCAAATTTCCTACGCCCGCGACGGATAGGGACCGAACTGTCTCACGACGTTCTGAACCCAGCTCGCGTGCCGCTTTAATGGGCGAACAGCCCAACCCTTGGGACCGACTACAGCCCCAGGATGCGACGAGCCGACATCGAGGTGCCAAACCTCCCCGTCGATGTGAACTCTTGGGGGAGATAAGCCTGTTATCCCCAGGGTAGCTTTTATCCGTTGAGCGATGGCCCTTCCATACGGAACCACCGGATCACTAAGCCCGACTTTCGTCCCTGCTCGAGTTGTAGCTCTCGCAGTCAAGCTCCCTTATACCTTTACACTCTGCGAATGATTTCCAACCATTCTGAGGGAACCTTTGGGCGCCTCCGTTACCTTTTAGGAGGCGACCGCCCCAGTCAAACTGCCCGTCAGACACTGTCTCCGATAGGGATCACCTATCCGGGTTAGAGTGGCCATAACACAAGGGTAGTATCCCAACAACGTCTCCTTCGAAACTGGCGTCCCGATCTCATAGACTCCTACCTATCCTGTACATGTGGTACAGACACTCAATATCAAACTGCAGTAAAGCTCCATGGGGTCTTTCCGTCCTGTCGCGGGTAACCTGCATCTTCACAGGTACTAAAATTTCACCGAGTCTCTCGTTGAGACAGTGCCCAAATCATTACGCCTTTCGTGCGGGTCGGAACTTACCCGACAAGGAATTTCGCTACCTTAGGACCGTTATAGTTACGGCCGCCGTTTACTGGGGCTTCAATTCATACCTTCGCTTACGCTAAGCACTCCTCTTAACCTTCCAGCACCGGGCAGGCGTCACCCCCTATACATCATCTTACGATTTAGCAGAGAGCTGTGTTTTTGATAAACAGTTGCTTGGGCCTATTCACTGCGGCTGACTTAAAGTCAGCACCCCTTCTCCCGAAGTTACGGGGTCATTTTGCCGAGTTCCTTAACGAGAGTTCTCTCGCTCACCTGAGGCTACTCGCCTCGACTACCTGTGTCGGTTTGCGGTACGGGTAGAGTATGTTTAAACGCTAGAAGCTTTTCTTGGCAGTGTGACGTCACTAACTTCGCTACTAAACTTCGCTCCCCATCACAGCTCAATGTTATAGAACTAAGCATTTGACTCAGTTCACACCTCACTGCTTAGACAGACACTTCCAATCGTCTGCTTTAGTTAGCCTACTGCGTCCCTCCATCACTACATACTCTAGTACAGGAATATCAACCTGTTGTCCATCGGATACACCTTTCGGTCTCTCCTTAGGTCCCGACTAACCCAGGGCGGACGAGCCTTCCCCTGGAAACCTTAGTCTTACGGTGGACAGGATTCTCACCTGTCTTTCGCTACTCATACCGGCATTCTCACTTCTATGCGTTCCAGCACTCCTCACGGTACACCTTCTTCACACATAGAACGCTCTCCTACCATACCTATAAAGGTATCCACAGCTTCGGTAAATTGTTTTAGCCCCGGTACATTTTCGGCGCAGGGTCACTCGACTAGTGAGCTATTACGCACTCTTTGAATGAATAGCTGCTTCTAAGCTAACATCCTAGTTGTCTGTGCAACCCCACATCCTTTTCCACTTAACAATTATTTTGGGACCTTAGCTGGTGGTCTGGGCTGTTTCCCTTTCGACTACGGATCTTAGCACTCGCAGTCTGACTGCCGACCATAATTCATTGGCATTCGGAGTTTATCTGAGATTGGTAATCCGGGATGGACCCCTCACCCAAACAGTGCTCTACCTCCAAGAATCTCTAATGTCGACGCTAGCCCTAAAGCTATTTCGGAGAGAACCAGCTATCTCCAAGTTCGTTTGGAATTTCTCCGCTACCCACAAGTCATCCAAGCACTTTTCAACGTGCCCTGGTTCGGTCCTCCAGTGCGTCTTACCGCACCTTCAACCTGCTCATGGGTAGGTCACATGGTTTCGGGTCTACGTCATGATACTAATCCGCCCTATTCAGACTCGGTTTCCCTACGGCTCCGTCTCTTCAACTTAACCTCGCATCATAACGTAACTCGCCGGTTCATTCTACAAAAGGCACGCTCTCACCCATTAACGGGCTCGAACTTGTTGTAGGCACACGGTTTCAGGTTCTATTTCACTCCCCTCCCGGGGTGCTTTTCACCTTTCCCTCACGGTACTGGTTCACTATCGGTCACTAGGGAGTATTTAGGGTTGGGAGATGGTCCTCCCAGATTCCGACGGGATTTCACGTGTCCCGCCGTACTCAGGATACTGCTAGGTACAAAGACTATTTTAAATACGAGGCTATTACTCTCTTTGGCTGATCTTCCCAAATCATTCTTCTATAATCTTTGAGTCCACATTGCAGTCCTACAACCCCGAAGAGTAAACTCTTCGGTTTGCCCTTCTGCCGTTTCGCTCGCCGCTACTAAGGCAATCGCTTTTGCTTTCTCTTCCTGCAGCTACTTAGATGTTTCAGTTCACTGCGTCTTCCTCCTCACATCCTTAACAGATGTGGGTAACAGGTAGTACCTGTTGGGTTCCCCCATTCGGAAATCCCTGGATCATCGCTTACTTACAGCTACCCAAGGCATATCGTCGTTTGTCACGTCCTTCTTCGGCTCCTAGTGCCAAGGCATCCACCGTGCGCCCTTATTAACTTAACCTTATTTTTTGACCTTTCAGTCATAAACTCTTATTAATACTACAGCGTTTTCGGTTTATTTTCTTGTTACTATTTGATATAGATATTCAATTTTCAATGTGCATTACTTGGTGATCTCTCACCAATGGAGCCTAGCGGGATCGAACCGCTGACCTCCTGCGTGCAAAGCAGGCGCTCTCCCAGCTGAGCTAAGGCCCCACAAGACCTCTCAAGACTAAACAAGACCAATGCGCAGTTCCTTATCCTTAGAAAGGAGGTGATCCAGCCGCACCTTCCGATACGGCTACCTTGTTACGACTTCACCCCAATCATCTATCCCACCTTAGGCGGCTGGCTCCTAAAAGGTTACCTCACCGACTTCGGGTGTTACAAACTCTCGTGGTGTGACGGGCGGTGTGTACAAGGCCCGGGAACGTATTCACCGCGGCGTGCTGATCCGCGATTACTAGCGATTCCGACTTCATGTAGGCGAGTTGCAGCCTACAATCCGAACTGAGACTGGCTTTAAGAGATTAGCTTGCCGTCACCGGCTTGCGACTCGTTGTACCAGCCATTGTAGCACGTGTGTAGCCCAGGTCATAAGGGGCATGATGATTTGACGTCATCCCCACCTTCCTCCGGTTTATTACCGGCAGTCTCGCTAGAGTGCCCAACTAAATGATGGCAACTAACAATAGGGGTTGCGCTCGTTGCGGGACTTAACCCAACATCTCACGACACGAGCTGACGACAACCATGCACCACCTGTCACCTCTGTCCCGAAGGAAAACTCTATCTCTAGAGCGGTCAGAGGGATGTCAAGACCTGGTAAGGTTCTTCGCGTTGCTTCGAATTAAACCACATGCTCCACCGCTTGTGCGGGCCCCCGTCAATTCCTTTGAGTTTCAACCTTGCGGTCGTACTCCCCAGGCGGAGTGCTTAATGCGTTAGCTGCGGCACTAAACCCCGGAAAGGGTCTAACACCTAGCACTCATCGTTTACGGCGTGGACTACCAGGGTATCTAATCCTGTTTGCTCCCCACGCTTTCGAGCCTCAGCGTCAGTTACAAGCCAGAGAGCCGCTTTCGCCACCGGTGTTCCTCCATATATCTACGCATTTCACCGCTACACATGGAATTCCACTCTCCCCTCTTGCACTCAAGTTAAACAGTTTCCAAAGCGTACTATGGTTAAGCCACAGCCTTTAACTTCAGACTTATCTAACCGCCTGCGCTCGCTTTACGCCCAATAAATCCGGACAACGCTCGGGACCTACGTATTACCGCGGCTGCTGGCACGTAGTTAGCCGTCCCTTTCTGGTAAGATACCGTCACAGTGTGAACTTTCCACTCTCACACTCGTTCTTCTCTTACAACAGAGCTTTACGATCCGAAAACCTTCTTCACTCACGCGGCGTTGCTCGGTCAGACTTCCGTCCATTGCCGAAGATTCCCTACTGCTGCCTCCCGTAGGAGTCTGGGCCGTGTCTCAGTCCCAGTGTGGCCGATCACCCTCTCAGGTCGGCTATGTATCGTCGCCTTGGTGAGCCGTTACCCCACCAACTAGCTAATACAACGCAGGTCCATCTGGTAGTGATGCAATTGCACCTTTTAAGCAAATGTCATGCAACATCTACTCTTATGCGGTATTAGCTATCGTTTCCAATAGTTATCCCCCGCTACCAGGCAGGTTACCTACGCGTTACTCACCCGTTCGCAACTCATCCGGAGAAGCAAGCTCCTCCTTCAGCGTTCTACTTGCATGTATTAGGCACGCCGCCAGCGTTCGTCCTGAGCCAGGATCAAACTCTCATTAAAAGTTTGAGTTCTCACTCATTTCTGTCACTGACAGATTTATTGTTTTTTCATTGTTCAGTACTACAATCTTAGTTGTAGTGCCCTGCACATTGGTTCGTCTTGTTCAGTTTTCAAAGGTCTTTGTCACTCACTTCTCTCAAGTGACAACTATATTAGTATATCACAGTCGCTTTCGCTTGTCAACACTTTTTTGAAACTTTTTTAATCTTTTTTCATCAAGTGCCTCAACCGCAACATACCATAGTCCGTACGGGATTCGAACCCGTGTTACCGCCGTGAAAAGGCGGTGTCTTAACCCCTTGACCAACGGACC
>CAJNCM010000013.1:0-12813 GCA_905221285.1 bacterium | reverse complement strand
AGGCTCGGTAGCTCAGTTGGTAGAGCAATGGATTGAAGCTCCATGTGTCGGCGGTTCGATTCCGTCTCGCGCCATTTATATATTTTGGAAGGGTAGCGAAGAGGCTAAACGCGGCGGACTGTAAATCCGCTCCTTCGGGTTCGGGGGTTCGAATCCCTCCCCTTCCATTTTACGGGCATAGTTTAAAGGTAGAACTAAGGTCTCCAAAACCTTCAGTGTGGGTTCAATTCCTACTGCCCGTGTTAATAGAATTATGGCGGGTGTGGTGAAGTGGTTAACACACCAGATTGTGGCTCTGGCATGCGTGGGTTCGATCCCCATCACTCGCCTATTTTATATTATTGGGGTATAGCCAAGCGGTAAGGCAAGGGACTTTGACTCCCTCATGCGTTGGTTCGAATCCAGCTACCCCAGTTACTATTTGCCGGCGTGGCGGAATTGGCAGACGCGCTGGACTCAAAATCCAGTGTCCGCAAGGACGTGCCGGTTCGACCCCGGCCGCCGGTATAGTATAGAGTTAAGGAACGTTGTAAATCTTCGTTCCTTTTTTATATTATTTTTGGTATAATAATAGTTATTCAAATTTTATTTAGATTATGAAAGTGTAGGGAAGTATGTCTCGTTCTATCGATTTATTAAAACATCGGTATTTGAAAAATATTAAAGAAAATCCTGAATTGTTTGTCGGGATTGAGCTGGAATATCCTGTTGTAAACTTGGAAGGGGATGCTACAGATGTTGAAGTTATCAAGTACTTATTCCGATATTTAGTTTCTGCTTTGGATTTTACTGTCGAAAAGGTTGATGATTTTGGGACTCCTATTCAGTTAGTGGAGCCAGCAAGTCAGGATGTTATTTTATTTGAAGTTTCCTATACTACGATTGAGTTTGCATTTGGTAAGGCTGAAACAATTCAAGAGGTCGAAAATCGTTTTAATAATTATATGGATGTAATTCAGAGAAAATTAGGCGAATCCAATCATGCTATCGTTGGCTGCGGTATTCATCCCAACTGGAATAAAAATGAGAATACTCCAGTTGCTTATCCACGTTATCAGATGTTAGTGGACTATTTGAATTTGAGTAGAAATATGGCTGAATCAGACTTGCATCATTTCCCTGAATATGGTGCTTTTATCTGTGGGAGTCAGGTTCAGTTGGATGTTTCAAAGTCTAACTACTTACGAGTGATTAATGCTTTTACCCAAATTGAAGGGGCTAAGGCTTATTTACTTGCCAATTCTGAGTTTTCAGGTGAGAATTGGGATACGAAAATTTCAAGGGATATTTTCTGGGAAGAATCGATGCATGGTATATATCCAGAGAATGTTGGTGTCAATGCTAGGCTCTTTAAAGATGAGGATGATTTTTTTGATTATCTAGATCATTCTGCAATTTTTACTGCGGAACGCGATGGGCAAACCTATTATTTTTATCCGATTCAGGCAAGGGACTATTTGGCTACAACTGAAATCCAAGCATATGCTCTTAATGGGGATGAGATTCTTATTTACCCTCAAGAGAAGGATTTTGAAACTCATCGTAGTTATCAGTACCAAGACTTAACGACTCGGGGTACAGTTGAGTTTCGTAGTGTGTGTACTCAACCTCTAGAGAGAACCTTCGCTTCTGCAGCTTTTCACTTAGGATTGTTGGTTAATTTAGATAAGTTAGAAGCTTACTTAGAAACAGCGACTTTCTTTAAAGAATTTGGGCGAAATTACAAGTTTTTAAGACGACAATTTTCTAAGAAAAAGCTTACAAATGAGGAAGAAACTGCGATTATTGAATTTTCCAAACACATACTCCTGCTAGCTTGCGAAGGACTGGAGATGAGAAATAAGCAAGAAACAAGCTATTTACAGCCTTTGAAAGAAGAATTGAGCCTATAATTTCTCTTGTAAAAGGAGAATTTTCTGAAAAATCATGATATAATGGATGAGACTATAGATAAAGGATAGAGAGTAATGACATTAGTTTATCAATCAACGCGTGATGCCAACAATACAGTAACTGCTAGCCAAGCAATTTTGCAAGGTTTGGCAACGGACGGTGGTTTATTTACACCGGTTACTTATCCAAAGGTAGATTTGGACTTTGACAAATTGAAAGATGCATCTTATCAGGAAGTTGCTAAGTTAGTTTTGTCAGCATTTTTAGATGACTTTACAGCTGAGGAGTTGGACTACTGTATCAACAATGCTTACGATAGCAAATTTGATACTCCAGCTATCGCACCATTAGTGAAATTAGACGGGCAATATAACTTGGAACTTTTCCATGGTTCAACAATTGCTTTTAAGGATATGGCCTTGTCTATTTTGCCATACTTTATGACAACAGCTGCTAAGAAGCATGGTTTGGAGAACAAGATTGTCATCTTAACAGCGACATCTGGTGATACTGGGAAAGCTGCTATGGCAGGGTTTGCGGATGTGCCTGGAACTGAGATTATCGTCTTTTATCCAAAGGATGGTGTCAGCAAGGTTCAAGAGTTGCAAATGACTACTCAGACTGGTGATAATACTCATGTTATCGCTATTGATGGTAACTTTGATGATGCTCAAACAAATGTGAAGCATATGTTTAACGATGTAGCCCTTCGTGAAAAGTTGGCTACCAATAAACTGCAATTTTCATCTGCCAACTCTATGAATATCGGTCGTTTGGTGCCACAGATTGTTTATTATGTTTATGCCTATGCTCAGTTGGTTAAGACTGGTGAGATTGTGGCTGGTGATAAGGTCAACTTCACAGTACCAACAGGAAATTTTGGAAATATCTTGGCTGCCTTTTATGCTAAGCAAATTGGTCTACCAGTTGGCAAATTAATCTGTGCTTCAAATGACAACAATGTTTTGACAGACTTTTTCAAGACACGTGTTTACGACAAGAAACGTGAGTTTAAAGTGACTACTAGTCCATCTATGGATATTTTGGTATCTTCAAACTTGGAGCGTTTGATTTTCCATCTTTTAGGTAATGATGCGGTTAAAACAGCTGAACTTATGAATGCCTTGAACAAGCAAGGACAATATGAGTTGACAGACTTTGATGCAGAGATTTTGGACCTCTTTGCAGCTGAATATGCGACTGAGGAAGAAACGGCAGCAGAAATCAAGCGTGTTTATGAGGCAGATTCTTATATCGAGGATCCACATACGGCGGTTGCCTCGGCAGTTTATAAGAAATACCAAGCGGCTACTGGCGATGTGACTAAGACAGTGATTGCTTCAACAGCGAGTCCATACAAGTTCCCAGTGGTTGCAGTAGAAGCTGTAACAGGTAAAGTAGGCTTGACTGACTTTGAAGCCTTGGCTCAATTACATGATATTTCAGGAGTTGCAGTACCACCAGCAGTTGACGGGCTTGAAACAGCTCCTGTTCGTCACAAGACAACAGTGGCAGCTGCTGATATGCAAGCAGCGGTTGAGGCTTATCTAGGACTTTAAGACAGAGGGAGTAAACTCGGTTGGGAAACCAACTGAGTTTCTTTTCATCAGGAGGAAGGATTGTTTAAGAAAAATAAAGACATTCTTAATATTGCCTTGCCAGCTATGGGCGAAAATTTTTTGCAGATGCTCATGGGGATGGTGGATAGTTACTTAGTAGCCCACTTGGGCTTGATAGCTATTTCGGGTGTATCAGTAGCTGGCAATATTATCACGATTTATCAGGCGATTTTCATCGCTCTGGGAGCTGCTATTTCCAGTGTTATTTCAAAAAATTTGGGGCAGAAGGATCAATCTATGCTAGCCTATCATGTGACTGAGGCGTTGAAGATTACCTTACTCTTAAGTTTCCTTTTAGGATTTTTGTCCATCTTTGCTGGGAAAGAAATAATAGGACTTTTGGGGACAGAGAGAGATGTAGCTGAGAGTGGTGGACTCTACCTATCTTTGGTAGGCGGATCGATTGTTCTCTTAGGTTTAATGACTAGTATGGGAGCTTTGATTCGTGCAACGCATAATCCACGTCTGCCTCTTTATGTCAGTCTCTTGTCAAATGCTTTGAATATTCTCTTTTCCAGTCTAGCTATTTTTGTTCTGGATATGGGGATAGCTGGTGTTGCTTGGGGGACAATTCTGTCTCGTTTGGTAGGTCTTGTGATTTTATGGTCGCAATTAAAGTTGCCTTTTGAGAAACCGACTTTTGGTTTAGATAAGGAACTATTGACCTTAGCGTTGCCAGCAGCTGGAGAGAGGCTCATGATGAGGGCTGGAGATGTCGTGATCATTGCCTTGGTTGTTTCTTTTGGAACGGAGGCGGTGGCTGGAAATGCAGTCGGAGAAGTCTTGACCCAGTTTAACTATATGCCTGCCTTTGGCGTCGCTACTGCAACGGTCATGCTGGTAGCTCGAGCAGTTGGAGAGGATAATTGGGAAAGAGTAGCTAATTTGAGCAAGCAAACCTTTTGGCTTTCTCTGCTTCTCATGTTGCCCTTGACGCTTAGTGTCTATGCCTTGGGTATACCACTAACTCATCTCTATACGACTGATTCTCTAGCGGTGGAGGCTAGTGTGCTAGTGACACTTTTTTCACTACTTGGTACTCCTATGACGATAGGAACAGTCATCTATACAGCAGTCTGGCAGGGTTTGGGCAATGCTCGGCTTCCCTTTTATGCGACAAGTATAGGAATGTGGTGTATCCGCATTGGAACAGGATATCTGATGGGGATTGTGCTTGGTTGGGGCTTGCCCGGTATTTGGGCCGGAACCCTTTTGGATAATGGTTTTCGTTGGTTATTTCTACGTTACCGTTACCAGCGTTATATGAGCTTGAAAGGATAGGAAATGCAAAAAACAGCTTTTATTTGGGATTTAGATGGGACTTTATTGGATTCTTACGAAGCGATTTTATCAGGAATTGAGGAAACTTTTGCTCAGTTTTCTATTCCTTATGATAAGGAGCAGGTGAGGGAGTTTATTCTCAAGTTTTCTGTGCAGGATTTACTTGTGCAGGTGGCAGAAGAGAGAAAGCTGGATGTGGAAATGCTAAATCAGGTGCGTGCCCAGAGTTTGGCTGAGAAGAATGCTCAGGTAGTTTTGATGCCAGGTGCGCGTGATGTGCTAGCTTGGGCAGAGGAATCAGGAATTCAGCAGTTTGTTTACACTCATAAGGGAGACAATGCTCGTACCATTCTCAGAGACTTGGGTTTGGAATCTTATTTTACAGAGATTTTAACCAGTCAGAGTGGTTTTGTGCGGAAGCCAAGTCCAGAAGCGGCTAACTATCTGTTAGGCAAGTATCAGTTGGATTCTGAGAAGACCTATTATATAGGGGATCGGACTCTGGATGTGGAATTTGCCCAGAATAGTGGGATTCAAAGTATCAACTTTTTAGAGTCGACTTATGAAGGAAATCATAGGATTCAAGGGTTAGCAGATATTCCTTATATTTTTGGGGATTGGGAACGATAAGATTGTGTCAGTTTTGTGACAGAGACCTAACAAACTATTTCAAGTAACCAAGTTTGTTACAAGGAATAGACAGTTCTGTTAAATAGGCCCGAGAGGGCTTTTTTTCTGCATTTTTTGTGTTATGATAGACAGGTACTCATTTGAAAGGAATAGGAAAGAATGAAGAAAAGAATATTATTAGCTTCAACAGTAGCCTTGTCATTTGCCCCAGTATTGGCAACTCAAGCAGAAGAAGTTCTTTGGACTGCACGTAGTGTTGAGCAAATCCAAAACGATTTGACTAAAACGGACAACAAAACAAGTTATACCGTTCAGTATGGTGATACCTTGAGCACCATTGCAGAAGCCTTGGGTGTAGATGTCACAGTTCTTGCGAATTTGAATAAAATCACTAATATGGACTTGATTTTCCCAGAAACTGTTTTGACAACGACCGTCAATGAAGCAGAAGAAGTAACAGAAGTTGAAATCCAAACACCTCAAGCGGCTTCTAGTGAAGAGGTGACAACTGCGACAGCAGATTTGACAACCAATCAAGTGACCGTAGATGATCAAACTGTTCAGGTTGCAGACCTTTCTCAACCGATTGCAGAAGCGCCAAAAGCGGTAGAAACTACAAGTACAAAAGAAGTAGCAACAAATTCAGAAGTTGCAGAGACAGTTGCTACTGCAGAAGAAGTAGCACCATCTACAAATACTTCAACGTCAGAGGAGCAAACAGCCGAAACAAGTAGTGCAGTTGCAGAAGCAGCTCCTCAGGCAACGACTTCAGCTGAGAAAAATGAAACTCAAGCAAGCCCACAAGATGTTTCAACAGTGGAAGAAACTACAACTCCAACAGAAGAAACAGCAATCGAAACAACTGCAACAAGTTCAGAAGAATTAAAAGAAGCCTCATCAAATGAAGCTACAACAGCAGTTTCTACTTATCAACCAGAAGAGAAGAAAACAGTTTCAACAACTTACGCAGCTCCAGCAGCGCCCGATTATGCTGGACTTGCGGTAGCGAAATCTGAAAATGCAGGCCTTCAACCACAAACAGCGGCCTTTAAAGAAGAAATTGCTAACTTGTTTGGCATCACATCCTTTAGTGGTTACCGTCCAGGAGACAGTGGAGATCACGGAAAAGGTTTGGCTATCGACTTTATGGTACCAGAAAGCTCAGAATTAGGGGATAAGATTGCGGAATACGCTATTCAAAACATGGCCAGCCGTGGAATTAGTTACATTATTTGGAAACAACGTTTCTATGCTCCATTCGATAGCAAATATGGGCCAGCTAATACTTGGAACCCAATGCCAGACCGTGGTAGCGTGACAGAAAATCACTATGATCACGTTCACGTTTCAATGAATGGATAAACCAGACTTGGTAATATCATTTTGACGAATGAGATCTAGCTTTCATGATTGGAAGTAAGTCTCGTTCGTTTTTCTTTGTCATACTCTTCGAAAGTCTCTTCAAACCACGTCAGTTTCGCCTTGCCGTACTCAAGTATAGCCTGCGGCTAGCTTCCTAGTTTGCTCTTTGATTTTCATTGAGTATCAATATGAATGGAAAATGGAAGTTACCATTTTGTAATGATTTAAGCAACATTCTTGCAATCTATTTTACTTTGTATTATACTTGATTAGTCAACTATTGATAACTCAAGATAGGAGAAAGAAATGATAGAGATTCAAGATTTACTTTATCAACTCCGCTTGTCTGAGCAAGCGAGTACGCAATTGTTTGAAAAAAGGCTTGGGATTAGTTTGACACGGTATCAGATTTTATTATTTTTGCTGAAGCATTCCCCTTGTAATCAAATAGCGGTTCAGGAGCGTTTGAAGATTGATCAGGCCGCTTTGACACGACATTTCAAGATTTTAGAAAAGGAAGGTTTGGTGGAGCGTCATCGTAATCCTGAAAATCAGCGAGAAGTGTTGGTAGAGGCTACGAAGTATACCAAGGAGCAGTTAGTGGTGAATCCCCCTCTGCAACATATCAAGGTTAAGGAAGAGATGGAAAGTATCTTAACAGAGTCTGAAAGAACAGAACTCAGCCGTTTAGTAAATAAATTGGTTTTGGGTATTGAAAATATAGAAATTTAAGGAGAAATAGATGTCAATTATGACAACCATTTTAGCAACGATTGTTGTTTTGGAGCATTTTTACATTTTTTATTTGGAAAGTATTGCAACGCAATCAGATGCGACTAGTCGTGTCTTTAATATGGACAAGGAAGAATTGGCTCGTCCGTCAGTAACTTCATTGTTTAAAAATCAAGGGATTTATAATGCTTTGCTAGGAGTCTTTCTCTTGTATGGAATTTATTTCTCACAGAATTTAGAATTTGTGACTATTTTTGTTTTATTTGTGATTGGTGCTGCGGCTTATGGCTCTCTTACAGCAGATAAGAAAATTATTTTGAAGCAAGGTGGACCAGCTATTTTAGCCTTGATTAGCATTTTCCTTTTTAAATAAATTTGAAGGTCGATTCTAATCTCGCTAATCCTTTTCAATCCAGAATAAGGGAAATATGTTATACTTGTTTTTAAGAAAATAGTTTCATTAAATTGGTTTTGAGGAGTTAGAAATGAAAGTATTAGTGACAGGTTTTGAGCCCTTTGGAGGGGAGAAGGTAAATCCAGCCTTGGAGGCCGTTAAAGGTTTACCAGCTGAAATCCATGGCGCTGAGGTCCGTTGGCTAGAAGTGCCGACAGTCTTTCACAAATCGGCCCAAGTATTGGAAGAAGAGATAAACCGTTATCAACCTGACTTTGTCCTTTGTATTGGCCAAGCAGGTGGAAGATCTAGTTTGACGCCTGAACGAGTGGCCATTAATCAAGACGATGCACGCATCCCGGATAACGAAGGTAATCAACCGATTGACCTTCCCATTCGCCCAGATGGTGCTCCGGCCTACTTTAGTAGTTTGCCGATTAAAGCGATGGTTCAAGCTATAAAAAAAGAGGGATTGCCGGCCTCTGTTTCCAATACGGCAGGTACTTTTGTCTGCAATCATTTGATGTATCAGGCCCTCTATTTGGTAGAAAAAAAATTTCCACATGTTAAGGCAGGTTTTATGCATATTCCTTATATGATGGAACAGGTGGTGAATCGACCGACTACTCCAGCTATGAGTTTAGTGGATATTAGGCGAGGGATAGAAGCGGCAATCGGGGCTATTATAGAACATGGAGATCAGGATCTCAAGTTGGTAGGCGGAGAAACTCATTGATAGAAAAAAGCTTGAGGGGAAACCTTCAAGCTTTTGGACGTTTTCGAGCCAGTACTGCCCGGTAGAAAATTATTTTATTGATTTGAATGTAGGGTAGGAGTGAGAAACTAGCAATTCCAAAAGTAATCCAATTGAGGAAGTACCAAGGAAGGAGTTGTAGGTCTAGAATAAAGCGCTGAAATTTGTAGCCTTTCATCAGGAAACGGCTGGTTTTTAGGATTTGTCCTGGTTTAGCTTGTCCTAAGTCTAGGGTATCACAGAGGAGAAATTCTACCTGCGAATAGGCATAGTATTGTGGGATATAGAGACTATTTCCGACAATCATCAAGAGGATACTTGCTAGAAAGTAAAGACCAAAGGTCATGAGGAAACGCTCAGTTTCAATTGACGTGAGATCCAGATTGGGAAACTCAGGATGAAGAACTACGAATTTCTTTGCTAGAAAGCTACTGTAAAAAAGAAAGTAAATTCCAAGCAAACTAGGAATACTCCATAAGAAGAGATAGAAACGTTTGAGGAGAAGAGTCAAAAAGGTTTGTGAAAAGTGCTCTTCTTTAAATAGAGTGAGACTATTTTTGACGGATAGTTCTGTATCAGGATTCTTGATGAGTTTCAGTGTTGTATAGACTGAACTGGTTAGAAGTATTGTTCCGATAAAGGAGACTAATAGAGGAAAAAGGTAGGCTTGGAATACATGACCAAACACGCTTAAAAAGGGTTGTTCTAAAACACTCTCGTTGATGCGCTCTAAGGGATTGAGGAAGCCAGACAAGATGACCAGCATGCTAGGTAAGAGATAGACGAGAAAGAGGCGGGGATTTTCAGCCTGAAATTGTCTAGCTTGCAGACGAACAGTTTTTAAATCAATTTTTCGGTATTTCATTCTCTCATTATACCATAGTTCGTGACAGTTCCTACTTTTTTTGATAAAATCATACAGTATGCCCTTGGGCACAAAGTATGAACTGGGACTGTCTTTCCCAGCTTCGGAGGTAAAAAATGTCAGATTCACCAATCAAATATCGTTTGATTAAGAAAGAAAAACACACGGGAGCTCGTCTGGGAGAAATCATCACACCCCATGGTACCTTCCCAACACCTATGTTTATGCCAGTTGGGACACAAGCCACTGTCAAAACTCAGTCGCCTGAAGAATTGAAGGAAATGGGGTCGGGAATTATCCTGTCAAACACCTATCATCTCTGGCTTCGTCCTGGAGATGAACTCATTGCACGCGCAGGCGGTCTCCATAAGTTCATGAATTGGGACCAGCCTATTTTGACAGATAGTGGTGGTTTTCAGGTTTATTCCTTAGCAGATAGTCGCAATATCACAGAAGAAGGGGTAACTTTTAAAAACCATCTCAATGGTTCTAAGATGTTCTTGTCCCCAGAAAAAGCCATCTCTATTCAGAACAATCTGGGTTCAGATATCATGATGTCCTTTGACGAATGTCCCCAGTTTTATCAACCATACGACTACGTTAAGAAATCAATCGAGCGTACCAGTCGTTGGGCTGAGCGTGGTTTGAAGGCTCACCGTCGTCCGCATGACCAAGGGTTATTTGGGATTGTGCAGGGGGCTGGATTTGAAGACCTTCGTCGACAATCGGCTCATGACCTTGTCAGCATGGACTTCCCAGGCTACTCTATCGGTGGTTTGGCAGTGGGAGAAACCCACGAAGAGATGAATGCTGTCTTGGACTTCACAACCCAACTGCTTCCTGAAAATAAACCTCGTTATCTGATGGGTGTGGGAGCGCCAGATAGCTTGATTGATGGGGTGATTCGTGGGGTGGATATGTTTGATTGTGTCTTGCCGACTCGTATCGCTCGTAATGGGACTTGTATGACCAGTCAAGGTCGTTTGGTTGTAAAAAATGCTCAGTTTGCTGAGGACTTTACGCCACTGGATCCTGAGTGTGATTGCTACACATGTAAGAACTATACACGCGCTTATCTTCGTCACCTGCTCAAGGCTGATGAAACCTTTGGTATCCGCTTGACTAGCTACCACAATCTTTACTTCTTGCTTAACCTGATGAAGCAAGTGCGACAAGCCATCATGGATGACAATCTCTTGGAATTCCGTGAGTATTTTATTGAAAAATATGGCTATAATAAATCAGGCCGTAATTTTTAAACTGGAATAGATATAAGCTAAAAATCCTAAGTTTTCTCTTGGGATTTTTCTTCTTTTTTTGATAGAATAAAGTGTATAATGAAAGGGAGAATAAACTCGTATGCGTATTAAATGGTTTTCCTTGATTAGGATTACAGGTTTACTTTTGGTACTCTTGTATCATTTCTTTCAGACAATCTTTTCTGGAGGATTTTTCGGGGTAGATGTCTTTTTCACATTTTCAGGTTTCCTGATTACAGCTCTACTCATCGAAGAATTTTCTAAAAATCATGAAATTGATTTGGTTGGATTTTTTAGGAGACGCTTTTATCGTATCGTTCCACCTGTGGTTTTGATGGTCTTGGTAACCATGCCTTTTACTTTCTTGGTTCGCCAAGACTATGTGGCTGGAATTGGGGGTCAAATTGCGGGTGTTTTAGGCTTCATGACCAACTTCTATGAGCTCCTAACAGGTGGGAGTTATGAATCTCAGTTCATTCCTCATTTGTTTGTTCATAATTGGAGTCTGGCTGTTGAGGTGCACTACTATATTCTTTGGGGGTTGGCAGTTTGGTTCTTATCTAAGCAGGCTAAATCAAATGGTCAGTTGAAGGGAATGGTCTTTCTCTTATCTGCTGCTGCCTTCTTGATCAGCTTCTTCTCCATGTTTATTGGTAGTTTTCTAGTAACCTCTTATTCCTCTGTTTACTTCTCCAGTTTAACTCATGTCTATCCATTCTTTTTGGGAAGTGTGTTAGCAACTATCGTAGGCGTTCGTCAGACGACTTCCCTAGTTAAGCAATTGGATAAAATCTGGGATTTGCGCAAGACCCTTTTAGTTTTTGCAGGAGGTTTTGGCTTCTTACTCATTTTGACCTTCTTTGTCAAATTTACCTATCTCTTTGCCTATCTTATCGGCTTCTTGCTTGCCAGCCTTGCAGCCCTTGCTATGATTTTGGCAGCGCGTGTCTTACATGAAAAGACTCCTAACATGCAGGAGCCAAAGATTATCAGCTTTTTAGCAGATACTAGCTATGCAGTTTATCTCTTCCATTGGCCTTTCTATATCATTTTTTCACAGTTGACATCAAATCTTTTTGCTGTGTTACTGACTTTGATTTTTTCTTATGGATTTGCCAGTCTTTCATTTTATGTATTGGAACCTTGGATTGCAGGAAAGGACACACCTATTATACAAACCCTCCGTCCCCTTCCTCATATTCACACAATCCTTGCAGCAAGTACTGGAATTTTGGCCCTCATTGTCTTCTTAGTAACTCTGTTGGCACCACAAGTGGGAGCTTTTGAGACAGACTTAACTGTCAATGGCTTGAAGCAAGCTGCAACAAATATTAGCCAGACCAAGGTGATAACAGAACGAGCAGAAGCTGATAGTTTAGGAATTGCTGATGGCACTATGTTAATTGGTGACTCGGTGGCCTTAAGAGCAAATACAGCCCTGCAGACAGCCCTTCCAGGGGCACAGATTAACGCGCAGGTCAGCAGAACAACCAAGACTGCCAACGAAATCATGCTCAACAATAGCCAGAATAAATTTCTACCAAAGATGGTGGTTATTGCAACTGGGGTAAATAATCCTGAAAATTACAAGGAAGATTGGGATAGTATCGTGAAAAATCTTCCTAAGGGGCACCATATGGTTTTGGTGACTCCTTATGAAGGAGATAAGACAAAAGAGACCTATGCAATCGTTGAGAAGGCGGCTGCCTATATGAGAGAATTGGCAGAGAAGACTCCTTACATCACGATAGCAGATTGGAATCAAGTTGCTAAAGAGCATCCAGAGATCTGGACTGGAACAGACCAAGTCCATTTTGGAAGTGACAATAGTAAGATTGAAGCAGGAGCTAAATTGTATGCAGATACCATTGCTACAGCCTTGCAAACAGCTCAAGACAAGCCAGTTAAATCAAAATAACTTGTATTAAAAAGAGAAGAGTTGGAGATTGTACTGCACCCCAAAAGTTAGACAGAAAAAATCTAACTTTTGGGGTGTTTTATTATGAAATTGAGTTATGATGATA
>CAJNCM010000012.1:0-14062 GCA_905221285.1 bacterium | reverse complement strand
ATCGACTTCCAAGACTGGACCACTAATGATGATACGTTTGATAAAGTGGTCTCTCCAACTATCGCAGGTTACACAGCAGATAAATCAGAAATCCCAGCTGTAAGTGGAGTTCAAGCGAAAGACCAAGACCGAGTTGAAACAGTCACTTATCGTAAGGATGCTCAAAAAGCTGTTATTCGATATGTAAGCACTAATGGTAATCAAGTTCTCAAAACAGATGAAGTGACAGGTAAGTCAGGTGAAGCCATTGCCTACAGCACTACAAGTCAAATCAATGAATTCAAGAAACAAGGATATAACCTTGTCAGCGATGAATTCACAGCGGGTGGTGCTAAGGTTTATGACTATGATACAGCACGTGACCAAGTCTACACTGTAACTCTTTCAGAACGTGTTGAACCGGTTAACCCAGATAACCCAAGCCCACAACCAAATACACCAGTCAATCCAGGACAACCAGATAGTCCACGTTGGCCAGCTAGTGTCCATGATTTGGATAACAAAGAAAGCGTTAGCCGTACCATCCATTACGTTTATGAAGATGGAAGTAAGGCTAAGGATGATGTGGTTGAAACACTGAACTTTAAACGTTGGAGTCGTATTAACCTAGTGACTGGTCAAATTTTCTTCCAAGACTGGACAACTAATGATGATACGTTTGATAAAGTAGTCTCTCCAACTATCGCAGGTTACACAGCGGATAAATCAGAAATCCCAGCTGTAAGTGGAGTTCAAGCGAAAGACCAAGACCGCGTTGAAACAGTCACTTATCGTAAGGATGCCCAAAAAGCTGTTATCCGTTACGTAAGCACTAACGGCAATCATGTTCTCAAAACAGATGAAGTGACAGGTAAGTCAGGCGAAGCCATTGCTTACAGTACAACAAGTCAAATCACAGAATTCAAGAAACAAGGCTATAACCTTGTTAGTGATGAATTCACAGCGGGTGGTGCGAAGGTTTATGACTACGATACAGCACGTGACCAAGTCTACACTGTAACCCTTTCAGAACGTGTCGAACGTGTAACACCGAAAGATCCTAAACCACAACCCAACACACCAGTCAATCCAGGACAACCAAATACACCAAATTGGCCAGGTACTGTTGAGAGAATGGAGAAATTGACCCAAACAATAAGTCGTCGTATTAATTTCCGTTACTACACAAATGGGAAAGCTGCGTATGGATCAATTGATCAACATATCAGTTATGAACGAAATGCACTTGTGAATTTGGTTTCTGGTGATATTAATTATGAACAATGGAAGATTAAGGCTATTAAGAACCAAGACGTTGTAGCTCCAGTAGCATCTCAACCGGCTGTTTCAACTCCAACGGTTGTCAACAATAGTGAATCAAGAGTTGCTAGATCATCTAGAAGCAGACGAGCATTGTCAGAAGTAGCTCCTGTTTTAGAAAATACTTTAGCTACACAAGTTCATAATTCTCAAGTGTCTCCATTAGGTTTAACTGTGACAGAAAATGGTGAGCGTTCTGTACGCCGTTCATCAAGAGGTAAACGTGCTGCTGTAGCGGAATCAACTACTTCAAATAATTCAGAAGCGGATTCATCTGTTAATGCTGTCTTCAAAGCTGTACGAACTCCTATTACACCAAAATACTATGCTACTGTGAATAAAGTAGGGACGATGGAGGTTAATCCAAATTCTCCTCAAGATACAGAAGTTAATGTTGACTTGAAAGAAATGGGACGCATTGTTGCAGTTAATGAAAAAGGTCAATATATAAATGCCGAAGGTGAGGTCGTTAAAAATATTGACGATGCACTATATAAGTATTATGATAACGATCCTAATGACGCTACTAGAGCAGGCATTACAAAGATACCAGATGCACCACATTTTTATGCTTTCCATAAAGAACAACCAAATGTCTGGGGATATAGCATAACGGATAGAACAGTTGATCCAAATGATGATTCAGATCCTGACCGTATCGGTAAGAATACATTAATTTCTTATGATGCAATTATTGATCCAGTGTCTAAGGAAACAAACCAAACGGTAAGCTTTACTGGTGCAGGTTCTGAAACTCCTAAAGATAATGTTCAAAATGACTTTGTCTTCAAGGGGTCATATAATGAAGCAACTAAAGAAACAACTTGGGAAAACAAGAACCATACCTATGGAACAGTTAAAGTACCAGTTGTGACAGGATATTTTGCTGATAAAGCAGAAGCTGGTGCTAAGACAGTTACGCCAGATTCACCAAAAGCAACAGATACAGTTACATATAAAGCTTTGGGTAAAATCATTCCAGTAGATGCTTCTGGAAATGTGATTGCAAATGCTCCTCAACCACAATACCTGAATGATGCAAATGATCCTCGTAAAGCTGGAGAAACAGCAGTACCTGAAATTGTAGGCTACAAACCAGAGCGTACAAGTGTTACACCTGAAAATCCAGGTGAAGATACAAAGGTAACTTACGTCAAGACAGATCAAGTTGCAGTAGTTCGTTATATAGATATGGATAATAAGGATGAGGTCGTTCATACAGACAATATTACTGGTAAATCTGGAGAAAAGATTGCCTATACGACAGAAACTGTTTTGAAATCGTTGATTGAAAAAGGGTACTTATTGAAGGAAGATGGTTTCCCTACAGATGCAACTTTTGATACAGATGAAACAAAAGTTCAAGAATATACAGTTCTATTGAAACATAAGATTACTGTTAAAAAAGATACTCCAAAACTTGTGGAAAGAACGATTCATTATGTATTTGCAGATGGTACAAAAGCAAGTGAAGATCACCATGATCAAGTAAGCTTTTCACGTATGTTAAGTATCGATAATGTAACAGGTAAAACTACAAGTACATCTTGGGTTTCTGAAGATGGGGTAACAAGTTTTGACGAAGTGATATCTCCAAGCATTGCAGGATACAATCCTGATCTTGCTAAGGTAGATTCGGTTCAAGGAATTACAGCAGAAACTGAAAATCAAGTTGTAACTGTAACTTATAGAAATGTTCAACCAATTCCACAAGTTACACCAACTCCAATTCCGACTCCAACCCCAACTCCACAAGTTACGCCGGATCCAGTACCGACCCCAACTCCGGTTCAAACTCCAACCCCGGTACCGACCCCAACTCCAATTCCGACTCCAACCCCAACTCCACAAGTTACGCCAACTCCAGTTCCAACCTCTACCCCAGCTCCAAAAGTGCCATCAGCAGTTCCAACTCCAAACTCAGCTCCAAAAGAGGAGGAAAAAGAACTTCCAAAAACTGCGGGTCACTCTTCTGGTATGGCTCAAGTTCTAGGAGTGCTTGGCCTATTTGCTGGATTCAGTTTAGTTGGAAAAGCAAAACGAGATGAATAAAATCAAAACAAAACTCTAGACAACAAAATATTGGAAGTGTAGTGTTTTAGGGAGTGAGAATGTATGTCAATACAGCATCAATTCCACTCCCTTTTTTATCATAAAATAGTTAGAGAGAAAAAATATGTATTCAAGAGTAAAACGGAATCAAATGAATAAGGTAAACAAGTATTCCATTAGAAAATCAAGTTTTGGTGCAGTATCTGTTGCTGTAGCTGCCTTGATGGTTTTTGGTACTTATTCAAATGTGAGTGCAGATGAACAGAAAGTAGATTCACATCGCACTGAAAAAGAAGAACAAAAAGTCTCTGAAAAACCAGAAGAGACCAAGCAAGAGAAATCTGAGGAAAAAATAGCAGAATTACCTTTAACTCTTCAAGCTCCAGTTTTGGAAAAAGAAGAATTAGATGTCAATGCCCTTCTAAAGAAGGAAGCAGAGTCTAAAGTGGCAGCTGAGACAAAAAATTCTGACTCAAAAGAATTAATTTCTAAAGATGTAAAACTCAGCGAAGAAAAAAATACTTCACCTGCTTCAAGTGAGAAGGTAAAGGAAGAAAAATCAGTCGAAAAAACTACCTTGGAACAGGTTGTATCAGAAGCAGAAGTTTTAAATCAAGTTGCTGTTCGTTATGCTCAAGAAACAGATCGTAAAGTTGAAGAAAAAGCCTTGGTTCAAGAAGCTGTTAAGGCAGCAACAATTCAGATTTCACAATCAAAATCCTTGTTGAAAGATTCATCTGTTAGTGCAGAAAATCTTAAGACTCAATTAAACCAACTGTATTCAGCTATTGAAACAGTCTATACTGAGTTGCAACGTGCAGGACATGGCAAGAAAATTAGCGCTAGTCTATCGCCAATTCAAACACAAGATGTAGCTATCGATAATGGAAATATTATTGCCAGTGGTACAATCGATATGGCGGATCGTGTGACTTCAACAGGTATTGCTGATTATCGTTTCCAATTAAAATTTAAAAATGGTGCCTATCATAAGGGGGATATCTTCACAATTGGTTTGAAGGAATTACCGCAAGACAATAATCTTCCTCAAAAATTGGTTGCTGAAGGTAAAGTATTTGCAGAACGAGTGAGTCTGGTTCAGAAAAATGATAATGCCAAAGCTGGAAGCCTTTCATACTGGGCTTCACGTGGAGATCGTGACGTTGCTTTGGACACAAAAGAATCATGGGATTTAGTTGACAAAGGGAGTCATATTGAAGCAACATACCGTTTTACTGACGAAATTGAACGCTTAGATGATGTTACTTTTGAACTTCAATACAGAGGTGGAATTCGTTATCCTCGAGTGAACGTGGATAAGTCTGTAACTGGTGTTATTTCAGTTAATGGTCAAAATGTAGTCACTAAGAATTACACTGTGATTAAAACAGATATAGGAGCACCTAAAGTTTATGATACACCAGCTACAGCTAACTTCACAGGTGATGTTATGTTGGATGATGATGGTAGTATCAAAACATATAACAGCACTCTTCGTATCGGAACATGGAAATCAAACTTTAGTGCAGGGACCCGTTTCACCGTTCGTATCAATGATACAGAATTCAATAAGTTTGCTACTGTCGGTGAATTTGTTGAACGTGGTGCCCACAATGTCGAAATGATAAATACTAGCCCTGATACATCAAGAACAAGGGTAAATCGTCATAATGTTATTTTGGAGGCGCCTCGTGAAGAACCAGGTCAACATGCAAAATTTAAGATTCTTAAGGCTGCTGATAATGAATTAACCTTTGAACTCGTTTCTGGAAAGATGTTGGCTGGAAGAACCTATGTATTACGTACAAAAGACTTTGGAGTTGACCGTGTTCCGACAAGTCACACAGTTAATTATCTGAATGAAGCTAGAAATGGTTTTAAATCAAATGTTCCAGGGACATTGACAGTTGTTGATGCCAAAGGTAAAAATCTTACAGACCAATACGAACAAGCTGCTGACTCTGACTGGAAAATTGCCAACCCAGATATGGTAAGAACAGATGGACGCCTTGTATATGGAGATGTAGCTGTTCGCTTCGTTGATACTCAAGGGAAAATGCTTCTTCCTGCCATTGCAGCGGTGGAAAATGGAGGTATCCTTCAAGACAAATTCACTACTGTAAGACCATCTACCAAAATTGATACTAGCTATGTAGCTACTTTGGAGAGAAATACAACTGAGACAGAAGTTCAAGAAAACAAAGGAATTCAAACAACATCTATCACAGCACCTTATCTATTACATTCACCAAATGGTAAATATTATGTCTTCAAAGAGTACGCACAAAATGATCGTTTTTATAGCAATACGAAGACATCTGGTACGATTACACGAGCTCAAGCTAACGTGGTAGCTGTGTACGAAGAAGCTAAATTTGGTAAAGTTGATATTCAATATCGTGATAAAACAAGTCAAGCTATTTTAGAAACATTCAATACACCACATGATAAGAGTTCAAATCTCATTAACTTATTGGGAAATAACTATGATGTGACTGCTAAAGTTCCTGAGCGTTTCGAAAAAGATGGTGTGGTATATGTCTTGTCGCAAACACCTGCTAATAGTAAGGGACATTTGACACAGGCTGATATCCATGTTGTTTATGATTATGTTGCTCAACAAAAGGCGTATGTTAAATACCTTAATCAAACAGAAACAAGTCCTAAGGTTTTAGGAAATGTGGACAGTGTTGTTGGTCTTCCAGGTGAAACAATTGCTTATAATTCAAAAAATCGTATTAATCAATACCTAAAACAAGGATATGAATTAGTACATGATAGTTTTGCAAATGCTAATGATAAACGCTTTGACAGTGAAAAACAAACTGATCAAGTATTCTCAGTTCAATTAATCGAAAAAGTTTTGACTGTTACAGCAGATGATCCAAAACCAATTGCTGGAAATCCATTAGTAGCAGGAGATGAATTGTCACCTGTTTGGCCTAAATCGGTTGAAAACTTAGATACACTGAGAAAAATGACCAAGCAG
Organism: bacterium; assembly: GCA_905221285.1. Classification (GTDB taxonomy): domain Bacteria; phylum Bacillota; class Bacilli; order Lactobacillales; family Streptococcaceae; genus Streptococcus. Next base: position 7,722 of record CAJNCM010000012.1, on the reverse strand, counting down.
ACGATTCACTACAAATATCAAAAAGATGGTAGACAAGCTTTCAAAGATGTGGTTCGTTCTGTAGTTTTTGAAAGAGTAGCGAGAGTTAACCTTGTTACAGGTGCAGTAACTTATGATAATTGGAAAATCACAAGAATTGATGATAAACCAGTAGCTGCAGTGGATACGACTGTTCATAAACCAAATGTCACTCCACAAGGAGTAACAACTATTGCAGCAACTCCTTCTAGTCTAGGTAATGGAATTTCTATCAAACCAGTTTTGACTGTTCCGAATCCAGTTGTTGCATCATCACCAATTGTTACAAAACCCGTTGTACCGGTAAGACCAGTAACACCGGTTAAACCAGCAGTGTCAACTCCGGCTAAGCCCGCACCTGTAGTTCAACCAAAACCGGTAGCACCATCAACACCAGTCAAACCAGTAGTTTCGACACCAGTAACTCCAGCGCCTGTTGCCACACCACAACCAGTAGCTCCAGTAAAACCAGTAGCACCAGCACCGGTAACACCGGTTAAACCGGCAGTATCTACTCCAGCTACACCAACACCTGTAGTTCAACCAAAACCGGTAGCGACTACTGATTCAAAACCTAGCTTAACTCCAGCTGAAGCCTTGGCTGCAATTAAACCAACAGATTTTTCTTCACAAACATCTGTTAATAAGAAAACAGAAACAAAACCTGTTCCTGGTGGAACGGCTACGACTACAACTACAACGACAACCACTGTTACCTCAAATGCGGCAACAGCGGGTCCAACAACACCGATTGTCACTATTACAACAAATGAAACCGAAACTCATTCAGAGGTGACAAGTGTCATTCATACTGGCACTACTAGCCACACGCATGTGGTCGGAGTTGTTACAAAACCGCACGTAGTCGTTACTCATCCAAAACCAAGTGTTCAGCCTAAACCGCATTTAACTAGACCTCATCATGGACCAGTACACCATGTTCCTTCACGTCCAGGTAAACAAGTTAAACCAATTAGAACTGGGCCAGGAACTCGTGGTCATGCTAGAAGACATCGCTAAATATAAAGTGTTAATACAGATTTAATTAGTATGATAGTTTAATTTAAATAAGATAGAGTTTATAAAAATGAGTAACTTAATATAAAAGTTGCTCATTTTTTGATAATAAAATGAATTTAGTAATTTTCTGGATTAGTAAATTATTTTTACAAGAATAGAACAAATTTTATAAATAATATATTATATGACGAAAAGGTTTGCATCTTAGGGAATAAAAGAATATAATATATAAAGAAGTAATTTTATAATTTGAAGCAAGGAGTTCTTAATGTTTTTTAATCGAAAAGGAATCAATCAAAAGAATTGGCGGATGATAAAGAAAGGGAAGCATTTTCTTTTTGGATGCACTCTTTTTTTGACTACAGGAGCAGTGATGATACAGAATCCACATCTTGTTCATGCTGATGAAATGGTTGCGTCTTTAAGTGATTCAACTACAGTTAAAGAAAAGGAACCCAATAGTGAAAAGGTTCCAAACGATGTGGAAAATCATCCACAGGTAGAAAATCAGGTTAAAGAATCAGATAAGATTTTTGAACATGTATCAGAAGATAAAAGTGTCGAAAAGACTGCAGAGAATCCAGTCAAGATTGTGGATAAAACCGCTTTAAATGAATTAATTGAAAAGATTAGGAACACTGATTTACAGACTAAGACAGCTAAATCAGTTGAAAATCTTAATCTCTCTTTGTCGCGTGCGCAAGCAGTCTTGGATAAGGCAGGTGCTAGTCAGGACGAGATAGATAAAGAAGTTCAAGCTTTGTCGGACTCATTTGCTCAACTGGAAGAGAAAAGTAACGACATAGAAACAAAAGAAAAGCAAGCAGACAAAGCAAATGATAGTGATGAAAAGAAAAATCTTTTAACAGAAAAGATTGCTAAGATTCAGGCTCTTGTCTCAGAAATTAACCAACTGGCAGGAGAAATCAGTTATGAATTCAGTGAATCTGAAAACAAATCTCTTCAAGTATTTGCAGATTTATCTGAGGGAAAAGCCACTGAAAGTGAAGTTGATGGTGCTCTAAATGAAGCGAAGAGCCTCCGCAACAAAGTAGCTAATAGAGTAACTCGCGAGCATTCTGGAAAACGTGATCCACGGAATGGAAAACCAATTGATGGTAAGGGAGAGAGTGGGTTTAGAGCGATTTGGATATCGTCAATTGCTAACAAATACGAGGGTAGTAATGCGTTAGTAAACGAAAATAAAAAAGAATTAACTTTTTATAATTCAGATACTTTATTCTCGGTGATGACAGCATATGGTAAAAGAGGAAATGGGGAACCGTTAGTAAGATATCCGAATGGTCCAAAACGTGGTGAGGAAGATCCTACTCCATATTATGTAAAACGAGTAGGAATTATTAGTGGTTTAGATCAAGTTAATGGTTTAAAACTACGTGTAGCTTATAAAAATTTCCAAACAGGAAAGAAAGAAGAAGTAGATATTGCTGCTAACTATTGGAATGTAAATAATCCTGAAGTGCAAATGGCTCTTGTTGGGACTATAGGGAATGGCGGTAATGTAACACCAGGTACTTATCATATTACAATTGGGGCGAACGGAAAAAATAAGCAAAATACAATTACCTATACTCTGACTATCAAACCTCAAAGTGAACGTAATACTGTTAATAATTTAACGCCAACTTATGTGGATGATGTCCGTCATTTAACGGAAACAGAAAAGAATGCTTTAATTGAAAAATTTAAAGCAGAGCATCCAAATGTGGTTAATCGTGCGAATCATATTGACTTTGACCATGCTGAAGTATCAGCTGATGGTGCAACAATGACTATCCACTTTAAAGATGGATTCAATCCTAAAACCATCCAAACAAATGCGACAAATGATGTTGAAGCAAAACATTCTAGTCTGACGGCTTATTTTGGGGATTCAAAAGAAATATATACGAATCCAAGGGAATTAGTACGCTCTAAAACAGGTCACGAAGTACCGACAACGGCTCAGGTAACGTATAAAACACCATTTAACTTGCAACAAGCAGGCACAAGAAACGTTGTCGTAACGACCACTTATCAAAACGGGGTAAGTAAAGACGTAACAACTCCTTATACTGTTTTAGACTTTATAGGAAAACAAGATAAGAAAATTAATCAAAATCAATCTGGACAACTAGGAGATGCTAGAAATTACGTAACAGTCTCAAACAATTCAGCAATTCCCAGAGAGTTAACCGTTCGTTGGAAAGGTGGTTCATCTAATGTAGATACTTCTGCAGCAGGTATCCAGCATAAAGAAATCGAAATTCTTCGTGGTAACCATTTGATGAAAACTGTGAATATTCCAGTTGAGATTGTAGATAATATCAAACCGACAATTACTGCCCCTGATAATATTACATTAACGAGATTAGAAGGATTACCTAGTGAAATCAATATTCACGCTCAAGATAATGATAAAGGAGTAGGGCTGAAAGAAAGTAACTCTGTAACGGTTGACAATCTACCGAATCCATTATCTTACAATGCAAAAAAATCAAAAATTGAAATTAATGGCGTTATTCCAAATAATTTCCAACTTGGTAAATCAAGTATTCAAGTGACTGTTAAAGCGGTTGATAAAAAAGGAAATACTGCGACTAAAAATATTACTTTCCATATTCAATCTCAAACACAAAAATATACAGCAGTTGCTAATTCTCAAATTCAAGAAGTAAGTTATGGGGAAGCGCCTGATGCAGGAACAAGTATTCAAAAAAATGGGCTGCCAACAGGTACAAGATACGGATGGGCAACACAACCTAATACGACAACAGGCCCTGGGGATAAAACCGAATTCGTAACTGTAACCTATCCAGATGGCTCAACAGATACAGTAACTGTAACCGTGAAAGTCCGTAAATTGAGTGACGAACATACACCAACAGGAAATAAAATTACTGTCAATCAAAATGAATCTGTAACAAATGATAGACTAAAAGCAGCAGTAACAGTGAATAACGGTGGAACGAGTAAAGTGAAGTCAGTTACTGCATCACCTGTTAGTACCGCAAATGCAGGCACGCAAACAATAAGAGCGACAGTAACCTATCTGGATAATACCACTGATCCAGTTGATATTCCTTTGGAAGTAAAAGACGTAACGGCTCCAACAATTCAAACACCGACAGAAAATCAAACGTGGGAAATCACAGCGTTAGATAAAACATTGCCTCCTATTAAAGTAGCAGTTGCTGATAATCCTGGAGGAAGTGGAATAAAAAGCATTTTTCCAATTAACTTACCAAGTTTCTTGAAATATGACAAAGCAACAAGTAGCATCGTTTTCCAAGATGGAGAACGTGAAGTTCCAAAATTAACTGGCATTAACCGTACGACAAGAAATATAACGTTACATGTGGAAGATAATGCAGGAAATAGTAGTGAAAGAACATTCCGTATTATTCACATGACTATGGCTGAAAAGCATACTCCACAAGCGAATGCAACGATTCAAGAAGTGAGCCATGGTGAAACTCCTAATCCGAAAACTAGTGTAAATACAGTAGGATTACCAACTGATGCTCAATATACATGGAAATCGGCACCAGATACGAATAGACCTGGAGATAAAACAGGGGTGGTGAAAGTTACTTATCCAGATGATTCAGTAGATGAAGTAACGGTTACTGTAAAAGTACGTAAGTTAAGTGATGAGTATGAACCTACAGCTACAAAAATTGTCAAAAATCAAAATGATGCTGTCTCAGATCAAGACTTAAAATCTGCTGTGACAATTAATAAAAACGGTAATAGTAAGGTTAAAACTGTTACTTCTGTTGGTACAATTAGTACTGTTGAGACAGGAAACAAAGAAATTACTGCAACGGTAACCTATCTTGATGATACAAGGGATACGGTAAAAATTCCTTTAGAAGTAAAAGATGTGACGGCTCCAACGATTCAAACACCAGCGAATGGTCAGAATATCGATTTAATTGCATTAGATAAAACTTTCTCTCCAATACAAGTAACATCTGAAGACAATGCAGGAGGAAGTGGGGTTCAGTCAACAACGGTAACAGACTTACCAGATTTCTTAACATATGATGATGCGACTAAAACCATTAAGTTTAAAGCGGATACCCAAGAAGTTCCAAAATTACCAGTCGGGACAGATTCTCAAACACATACAGCTACAATTCGAGTGACAGATAATGCGAATAATAGTAGTACTTCACAATTAACGTTTACTGTGAAATCAATGACTACCAAATATGATGCAACAGCAAATCCTCAAAAGCAAACAGTAAGTTATGGTGAAACTCCAGATGCAGGCACAAGCGTAAATAAAACAAACTTACCTGAAGGAACAAGTTATGCTTGGAAAACGACACCAGTAACAACAGATGGACCTGGAGAGAAAGACGGAGTAGTAGAAGTAATCTATAAAGATGGTTCGAAAGATACAGTAGATGTAAAAGTTACAGTAAAAGAATTAAGTTCAGAATATGAAGTAACTGGAGCTCCAATTGAAGTAAATCAAAATGATCCAATTTCTAACGACGACTTAAAAGCGAAAGTAACCGCAACTTCAAAAGATGGAAATGCGAATGGAACAGATAAGATTTCATCTGTAGAACCTAAGTCGCAAATTACTACAACGAACTATGGTGACCAAAACATTACTGCTACTGTAACTTTCAAAGATGGAACGACTAAAGAAGTGACCATTCCATTGAAAGTTAAAGACGTAACGAAACCGACTATCCAAACACCAGCAGAAAATACAAACTGGGAAATGACAGCATTAGACAAAGCTTTACCAAATATGGAAGTAAGAGCGGAAGATAATGAAAACGGAAGTGGAATTAAAAACGTTACTGTGACAGGCTTGCCTGATTACTTAGAATATGATAGTACAACTAACGCTATTAAATTCAAATCAGGAAAACAAACAGTAGAAAAACTAGCTGAGAATACACCAAGTCAAGAATTTACTTTAAACATTCGAGCAGAAGACAAAGCAGGAAATGTCAGCGAAAGAACTGCGAAAATCACTGTATCTTCAATGAGTACCAAGAATACTCCAACGCCAATTTCACAAAATACAAGTTATGGACAAGTGCCAGATCCTAATAAAAGTGTAGATAAAGCAGGCTTGCCAGATGGAACAAAGGTAACATGGAAGACACCCCCTGTAGTAAATACACCAGGCGCAACAACTGGGGAAGTAGAAATCACTTATCCAGATGGCTCAAAAGATGTAGTGACAGTAAATGTAACGGTGAGAAAAGTAATTGAAGATTTTACAGCGAATGGAACACAAATTGAAGTAAATCAAAATGTATCAGTTACTCCAGAAATGTTAAAAGGAGCAGTAACTGCTACAAATGCGCAAGGTGAGAATGGAAATACTAAAATTGTAACAGTTGAAGCCAAAGCACCGATTAACACCGAGGCATATGGAGATCAAACAATACAAGCAAAAGTAACATATGTTGATGGTTCAGAACAGGATGTTACAATTCCATTAAAAGTAAAAGATGTTACGGATCCAACAATTCAAACACCGGCAGAAAATACAATCTGGGAAATGACCGCTTTAGATAAAATACTGCCTTCTATGAAGATTAAAGCAGGAGACAATGCAAACGGAAGTGGAATTGCTACTATTGAAGTAAGAAATATGCCTTCATTCTTAACATTTGATCAAGCTTCTGGAACAATTGTGTTCAAAGAGGGTGTTAGAGAAGTACCGAGAATTGATTCTGACAATGTAATGTATGGTGTAACGATAGTAGCTAGAGATAAAGCAGGAAACTCTACATCGAAATTAGTGAAAATAACAGTTTCATCAATGCGTGGAAAATACAGCCCAACCGCAATAGCGCAAGAAGTGGACAATGGTCACGTGCCAGATCCAGAAATAAGTGTAACCAAAACCGGCTTACCAGAAGGCACAACAGTCACATGGAAGACAAGGCCAGATGTCAGTACACCAGGCAGTCATCCAGGAGTAGCCTTAGTTCATTATCCAGATGGAACGGAAGATGAAGTAGAAATTCCTGTCACAGTTAAGAAACAAAGTGACACCTTCAACCCAACGGCAAAAGAACCGAACCAAACTGTTCGTCACAACGAAGTACCAGATCCAGAGAAAAGTATTAATACAAATGACTTACCAAAAGGAACAAACTATAGCTGGTCAGAACAACCAGACACAAGTAAACCAGGAAGTAAGACAGGAAAAGTATTAATCACCTATCCAGACCATAGTACGGAAGAAGTGACGGTAACAGTCGAAGTAACGCCACAAAAAGATGAATACAATCCAACCGCAATAGCGCAAGAAGTGGACAATGGACATGTGCCAGATCCAGAAACAAGTGTAAACAAAACAGGCTTACCAGATGGAACAACAGTCACATGGAAGACAAGGCCAGATGTCAGCACACCAGGCAGTCATCCAGGAGTAGCGTTAGTTCATTATCCAGATGGAACGGAAGATGAAGTCGAAGTACCAGTAAGGGTAAAAGAACAAAAAGATACCTTCAACCCAACGGCAAAAGAACCGAACCAAACTGTTCGTCACAACGAAGTACCAGATCCAGAGAAAAGTATTAATACAAATGACTTACCAAAAGGAACAAACTATAGCTGGTCCGAACAACCAGACACAAGTAAACCAGGAAGTAAGACAGGAAAAGTATTAATCACCTATCCAGACCATAGTACGGAAGA
>CAJNCM010000011.1:0-29091 GCA_905221285.1 bacterium | reverse complement strand
AGCGAATACCATGTATTCCCATCTTTGAGCCAGCCTGTCTGCATTTTACCAGAACCGTCAAAGTGGTACCAAGAACCAGCGTTTTGTACCCATTTATTTTTAGCGAGACTGCCATCTTGAGAAAGATTCCAGTCAGAACCATTTTTAACCCAAGTATCTGCAGCCTGTGCTTGGTTGATAGATAAAAGTAGACCAGCACCTGCAAGCAAACCAAGTGTAAGTAGTTTAGATTTTTTCATAGCCGTTTCCTCCTAAAATAGATAAATCCAAAGTAAGAAAATCAAATAGAAACGAAGTCAAAATAGATGTCAGGTTCATGAACCTGAACCATAAGACCTCCTAACATTTCCAAGAATATAAGATAGAGACTAGTTTATCAAAAGTACATAGCCATCACCTTCCCCCAACTATAAAATAAATCCTTTTTTATATCTACATTATAGTCCTGTAAAAAAGGAAAGTCAATTAAAATTGTGACTATATTAACAATTTCATTCTAGCAGAAACTCATTGATATTTTCATTTGATCTTTATTTCTTATTTCCTTTTTGGAGATTGATTTTTCTGACTACATTATATCCTTTATTTGTCCCCATATCTCTCCTGTCCCTAGAAAGACTAAATCTGTTCCTAAACGGTCACTTGAACCAAAGAAAAATTCCAAAGCAAATGCCTTGGAACTTCTTATCTTTATTTTCCTTGAATGATTTTAACCACATCTCCTACACTTTGGAGTTGGTCAATTTCCTCATCACTGATTTCGATATTAAATTCATCTTCCAGAGTCAAGATAAACTCCATCAAGTCGACTGAGTCAGCATCCAAATCATCTTTCAGACTCAAGGATTCTGTCACGACAAAGTCTTCTCCCTGTCGCTCTTGGATAATGGTCACAATACGGTCAAAAATTTCTTTTTCTGTCATCTCTTTTATTCTCCTGAAAATTCACGCGCAGTCTGGGCAACTACGTCTGTTTCTAGCATGGTACGAATCTGGCGAATCGTACTATAAACAGCCTTGGCATCGCTTGAGCCATGAGTCTTGACAACCGGTGCCTTGACACCAAACAAGACTGCTCCACCAACATCTGAATAGTTGAGCTGTTTTTTCAAACCTCTGAGGCTGTCCTTGAGAAGGAGGGCACCTAGTTTCGCTCGAAGACCACCACCTGTAATAGCGGTCTTGAGCAATCCCATGATTCCCATAGCTGTCCCTTCGATGGATTTGAGCACAGCGTTTCCCGTGAAACCATCTGCCACAACAACATCCGCAACGCCATTCATCAAATCACGTGCTTCCACGTTTCCGATAAAGTTTAAACTTTTATCAGCTGCTAGTAATTCGTAAGTTTCCTTACGAAGCGGGTCACCCTTGCTACTCTCTGTTCCATTGTTAAGTAAGCCAACACGTGGTTGCGCAATGCCACGGACATTTTTAGCATAGAAAGAACCTAGAACCGCATATTGATGGAGGTGCTGGGCTGTATTTTCCGCATTGGCACCGAGGTCCAGCATGTCAAATCCCTTCCCATCTACAGTCGGCAAGGTCGACATAAGACCAGGGCGATCAATGTTCTTGATACGACCCACGATGAAGAATCCTGCTGCTAGTAAAGCACCTGTATTTCCTGCGGAAAGAACAGCATCTGCCTCTCCATCTTTGACAGCCTTGGCCGCCAATACCATACTGGCATTTTTCTTCTTTCGAATAGCTCTCGTAGGTTCATCGTCTGAATCAATCTTTTCATCTGTATGGATTATGCTGACGCGCTCTGTGGCTGTCAGATATTGCTTGATTTTAGCTTCATCTCCGTAGAGTTGAACCTCGATATCTGAAAAGTCAGCTAGGGCTTGATTGACACCCTCAACGATGGCTTGAGGTGCGTAATCGCCCCCCATGGCATCTACTGCGATTTTTTTCATTTCTTTTCCTCTTTTAGTAATTGTCCCCAGTCGGATAGGGAATCAATAAATTTCTTTGATTTTAGGTGAATCCCAACGTACTCTTCATAGATTTGATCCATAAACTTACGAATATCTTGCTTGATATCAGGCTTGAGCGAAATGGTCTCCAAGGTCTCAAAATCAATAGCTTGAAATTGATTGAGCAGATAAGGGATATTGGGATTGAGATGGCAACGTCTCTCATCCTCATGATAATGATCTGGACAGAGGCAGGCTCCATATTTGAAAGAAAAGTCAAAAGCCTGACCAACCCGATGGCAGAAGACACACTCATTAAAATTGAGACTGATCCCAAATCGAGTCAAGATTTGAATTTCAAAAATATTAGTCAAAACCTGATAATCCAAGCCAGCTTCCATCAACTCCAAAGTCTTTTGCAAAAAAGCAAACAAGGGAGCATCCTGCTGATTATCCTGCAAACTAGCATCTGCAAGAGCTGCCACGTAGGTCGCATAAGCCATGACAAAGAGGTCGCTATTAATCTTGGTAAAAGTCATCACCTCATGATAGTCCTCGATGTAGCTGAGCCCGTCATCATTGATTCGTAAGAGAAATCGAGCCAGCACCAAGGGCTGAATAACAGGCGCCAGCTTAGACTGACCAGCGTGTTTGACGAAAAACATCCGCTTACCAGCCTGCTCTGTAAAAATCTTGACTAGCTTGTCATCCTCACGAAAGTTACGATTGTAGAGCACCAAGCCTTGACTCGTGATAGACTGAATCATGCTTCTCTCATATACTCCTCAAGTCGTTTCATGGCTTCTTTGATAGTCTCCATGCTGGCTGCATAAGATAGGCGAACATAACCTTCCCCGTAACGCCCAAAGGCTGCACCAGGGATAAAGGCAACAGCCTTCTTCTGAGCAAAATCCTTCAGAAAAGCAAAAGAATCTTGATTATATCCTACTGGAATCTTAGCAAAGATATAGAAGGCACCGTCTGGTTTGATAATCTCAAAACCAAGAGCAGTCATTTTCTCGATAATATAATCTCGACGCTGGATGTATTCCTTCTTCATAGGTTCCGCATCGTGTTTACCAGCCGTCAAGGCTTCTACCGCAGCATGTTGAGCCATAGTATTTGCAGCAGTCACCAAGTACTGGTGACTCTTAATCAACTGAGCTGTAAAGGCTGCAGGAGCGAAAATCAGTCCCAAACGCCATCCTGTCATGGCATGTGATTTAGATAGACCATTGATAATAATAGCCTGATCTCTCAACATAGTTCCCAGAGATACATGGGCTTCGCCTGTGTAGGTCAATTCTGAGTAAACCTCATCACAGACAACAAAAATTTCGTACTTGCGTAAAACAGCTGCCAAGGCCTCCAATTGTTCCCGACTGTAGGTAATTCCTGTCGGATTGGCTGGATAGTTGAGAATAACCGCCTTGAGCTTATCTCCCTGCTCCAAAATGGCCTTCTCCAACATTTCAGGAGTCAAGACAAATCCATTTTCATTTGTATCAATCTCGACAACCTCTGCCCCAACTAGATTGACAATTGGTTCATAACCCGGATAAGCAGGAGCTGGCAAGAGCACCTTGTCTCCCTCTTCCAAAATAGCAGTCAAAGTAGCAGATAAAGCCTCTGTCGCCCCAATTGTAACCAAGATTTCATTTTCAGGATCATAGTCCAGTTGGTACTTTTCCTTAACAAAGTCACTGGCCGCCTTACGTAGAGTCAGCAGACCACTCATCCCTGTATAGTAGGATTGGTTCTGATCAATCGCTCGCTTGGCCGCCTCCTTGATATGATCTGGCGTTGTAAAATCAGGCTCCCCCAAGGTCAAACGCAAGACCCCAGGAATCTCCGAAATAGCCTGGTCAAATTGACGAATCAACGAAACTTGAATCTTATCTAACTGTTTATTAAAGCGCTTAGTTAAGTCCATAGATACCTCCTACTTTCAAAACGTATCTCTATTATACTACAAAAGCCCCCCGACCGCAAAAATACATGATAGAATAACGCTAGCATGACAAATTGAAGTATGTTAAAATGGATTTGTCGCAACTCCACTAACGAACTTAGTTTGGAGGTGAGTTTTTGCTAATCTTCGTTACAGTTATTCTAGCACCATTACTGATTACTATTACCGGTAATGTCATTTCTGAGTGGATAGTCAGAAAGTGGTTAGATAAGCGCGACAAAAAAATATAACCTGAGTTTAGTTTTAATGTAACTGGACAAAAAGAAATACCAGAGGTGGAGCTCTGGTATTTTTGTTTTTGCCAAGACTTCGTTACAGTTCTTGTAGGATTATTATTACATAATTAGCACTACTTGTCAAATAATTGTTAGCTCCACTTTCTATTTTACTTTTCCTCTCTACAGGTCTATAATGGTAACAGATTCTATTTGGAGGTTTTTATGTCATTTCTATCAAAAAATGGAGCAGGCATCTTGGCCTGCCTTCTCATTTCCATCCTATCTTGGTACTTAGGAGGATTCTTCCCTGTGATTGGCGCGCCTGTTTTTGCGATTTTTATGGGAATGCTCCTACACCCCTTTCTCTCGCCTTATAAACAACTGGATGCTGGATTGACCTTTAGTTCCAAGAAATTGCTCCAGTATGCCGTTATCTTGCTTGGTTTTAGTCTCAATATCTCGCAAGTCTTCGCAGTTGGGCAATCTTCACTCCCTGTCATCCTGTCCACCATTTCAATAGCCTTGATTGTTGCCTATCTTTTCCAGCGCTTCTTTGCACTGGACACAAAACTGGCTACCTTGATTGGAGTAGGTTCTTCTATCTGTGGGGGCTCTGCCATTGCGGCAACAGCGCCCGTTATCCATGCTAAGGAAAAGGAAGTAGCCCAAGCCATCTCCGTTATCTTTTTCTTCAATGTCCTTGCTGCACTTATCTTTCCAACGCTAGGAACCTGGCTTCATCTATCCAATGACGGCTTCGCCCTCTTTGCAGGAACTGCAGTCAATGATACTTCCTCTGTAACCGCCACAGCCAGCGCCTGGGACAATCTTTACCAGACCAATACCCTCGAATCCGCAACCATTGTCAAACTCACACGAACCTTAGCTATCATCCCCATTACTCTCTTTCTCTCCTATTGGCAAAGTCGTGAACAAAAAAATAAGCAAGGCTTACAACTGAAAAAAGTCTTCCCACTGTTTATCCTTTACTTTATCCTTGCATCTCTCCTAACCACCCTACTGATCTCTCTCGGTGTGTCCAGTAGTTTCTTTACCCCTCTCAAACAACTCTCCAAATTTCTCATTATCATGGCCATGAGTGCTATCGGACTCAAAACCAATCTGCTAGCTATGATCAAATCTAGTGGAAAATCCATTGTTCTCGGAGCCATCTGCTGGATTGCCATCATCCTCACTAGTCTTGGTATGCAGACCCTTATCGGTATTTTCTAAACTCTTCGAAAATCTCTCCAAACCACGTCAACGTCGCCTTGCCGTAGGTATGTGACTGACTTCGTCAGTCTTATCTACAACCTCAAAACAGTGTTTTGAGCTGACTTCGTCAGTTCTATCTGCAACCTCAAAACAGTTTTTTGAGCAACCTGCGGCTAGTTTCCTAGTTTGCTCTTTGATTTTCATTGAGTATAACACAAAAGGTAGCCCATCAGCTACCTTTTTCTTATGCTTCCTCAATCAAGCGTGTATGTTCTCTCTTGATGCAACGATTCATCACGATATCATCACATCCACCAGCACGCAAGATTTCTTCCGCTTCTAGACTTTCAAGTCCTAGCTGTGCCCAAAAAATCTTGGCATCAGCTTTGAGAAAATCACGCGCCACATCAGGCAGAAACTCGCTGCGACGGTAAACATTGACAATATCTACAGGAAAAGGAATCTCAGCTAGACTAGCATAAGCCTTTTCACCCAAGATTTCGCCACCTGCCACCTTGGGATTGACTGGAATGATTTTATAACCCCGAGCCTGCATTTCCTTGGTCACTCGATTGCTCGTTGTTTCCTCACGGTCAGACAAGCCCACCACAGCAAGGGTTTTACTCGTTGCGAGATACTGACGAATCACGCCATCACTTGGATTGATAAATTCTTGACTCATAGAAATCCTCCTTTTTCATCAGTATAGCATATTTTGAAAAGGCTTGCATAATTCTACTACAAAAAAGGAGGACTAGCCCCCTTTTTATTTAGCCTCGTACCAGGTTGCCCCTTCATTCTCATCTGCGATAAGGGGAACACTGAGTTGAATGGCTTCTTCCATAGTTTGTTTGACCAATTTTTTCATCTCTGCCAATTCAGATTTAGGAACTTCAAGTACGATTTCATCGTGCACTTGTAACAGCATCTTAGTCTGATAACCACCTGCAACCAAGGCTTTATCCAGCTGAATCATGGCAATCTTAAGAATATCTGCTGCCGAACCCTGGATAGGTGAGTTGATGGCCGTTCGCTCTGCAAAACCACGAATATTGAAGTTGCGAGAATTGATATCTGGCAACTCACGACGACGCTTGAAGAGGGTCTCCACATAGCCCTTATCACGCGCCTCACGCACCACTTCATCCATGTAGTTTTTAATACCTGGGAAGCGTTCAAAGTAGGTATCAATATAGGCTTTGGCTTCCTTACGGCTAATGCCCAGATTATTAGACAAACCAAAGTCTGAAATCCCGTAAACCACTCCAAAGTTGACAGCCTTGGCATTGCGACGGTCGTTTGCAGTCACATCCTCAGGACGTTCAATGCCAAAGACACGCATGGCTGTCGAAGTATGGATATCTGCCCCCTCTTGGAAAGCCTTAATCAAGTGCTCATCCTTAGAAATATGTGCCAAAACGCGCAATTCAATCTGTGAGTAGTCCGAACTAAGCAGTACACTATCCTCCCACTCAGGCACAAAAGCCTTACGAATGAGACGACCTTGTTCCAAGCGAACAGGGATATTTTGCAAGTTTGGATCCACACTAGACAGACGTCCAGTCTGGGTCAAATCCTGAACATAGCGAGTATGAATCTTGCCATCCGCCAAAATCCAGTCCTGCAAGCCAATCACATAAGTAGATTGAATCTTGGCAATCTGACGGTAGTCGAGAATTTTCTTAACAATTGGCGCAATAGGAGCCAAGCGTTCCAAGACATCCACCGCAGTCGAGTATCCAGTTTTGGTTTTCTTAGTGTATTCTAGAGGTAGCCCCAATTTTTCAAAGAGAAGCACTCCCAACTGCTTAGGCGAATTGATATTAAACTCCTCACCAGCCAGTTCGTAAATCTCCTGAGTGAGTTTTTCAATGACAAGCTCATTTTCAGCCTGCATCTCAAGCAAGGTCTCTTTCTTGACCGTAATACCAGCAATTTCCATCTTGGCAAGGACAAAAGCCAGAGGTTGCTCCATATCATAAAGAAGCTCTAATTGCCCATTTTCGCTGAGTTTTTCAAGCAAAACAGGTTCTGTTTCGACCAAAACAGCAAGTTTACGCGCCAAATGCTCCAAGAATTTCTCGCGTTCAGGAATGGCCTTCTTGACTCCCTTACCATAGAAAGTCTCATCATCAACCAAATAAGTCTGACCATAAAGACTAGCAATAGTCGCAATTTCATTGTCCTCCACAGTCGAAAGGAGGTATTTAGCCAAACGGCTGTCAAAAGCAGGCGCTTGCAAATCCACACCAAAGCGATTCAAGAGAACTTTAGCCTTCTTAAAATCATAAACTCTCAGAGGTGTTTTTTCTAAAAAGTCCTTGAAAATCGGGTCTTGCAACAGCTCAAGCTTGTCTGTAGCATAAAGTTTATCCCCATAAGACCAGGCAAAACCAACCAAATCATCCGTATGGTAATTCTCACCAAAAAGCTCAAAATGGAAGATAGATTCTTCACTCAGCATATCTTGACTGACTTGCTCAACAATAGTAAAGTCCAAACTCTCAGCCACATCAGCTGACGACACATTTAAAGCCTGCTTGAGCTGTTTGAAGCCCATCTCATCGTAGAATTTTCCAAGATTTTCCACATCTGGACCGCTATAGACTAAATCCTTCAAACCAATCTCAATCGGTGCCTTGGTATCAATGGTCGCCAGTGTTTTTGACAAAAAGGCCTGTTCCTTATCATTGATGAGATTTTCCTTCATCTTAGAAACCTTCATCCCATCGATATTCTCATAAATCCCCTCGAGTGAGCCATGCTCCAGCAAGAGCTTGATACCCGTCTTTTCACCGATTTTAGTTACCCCAGGAATATTATCCGACTTATCACCCATGAGCGCCTTGAGATCGATAAACTGAGTCGGTGTAATCCCCATCTTTTCCATAAGATATTCTGGCGTAAAAGCCTCAAACTCAGCCACACCTTTCTTGGAAATCTCAACCACCGTATGCTCATCCGTCAGCTGAATCAAATCCTTGTCCCCACTGACAATGGTAATATCAAAACCATCCTGCTCTGCTAGTTTATCCAGTGTCCCAATGATGTCATCCGCCTCATACTGAGCCAACTCATAATGACGAATCCCCATATGATCCAGCAACTCACGAATGAAGGGAAATTGCTCACGAAACTCATCAGGAGTCTTAGCTCGACCACCCTTATAGTCCGCATACATCTCTGTCCGGAAGGTCGTCTTTCCCGCATCAAAAGCCACCAAAATATGACTCGGCTCAACCCGCTCCAACAAATGGCTCAACATCAACTGAAAGCCATAAATCGCATTGGTATGCAAGCCAGCCGCATTCTTAAAACGGTCCAACTGTTGATAGAGGGCAAAAAACGCCCGAAAAGCAACAGAAGACCCATCAATCAATAATAATTTTTTCTTATCCATACACCCATTATAAAGGAAAGCACCAAAAAATACCATTGGGAAGAGCCATACCCAATATTTTTCACACTTTTTCCGAATAAATAGATAGAGCCAGAGAATCCAGTAAACCTAGATTTAAAACTGTGGTATAATGAAAGGAGAAAGAGTATGACTGTACGTCATCCGGGCATCAGCCCAACCAATGATTTGGTTGCTAAGAAAATCTTTAGCAATCCAGAAATCACTTGTCAATTTATCCGCGATATGCTGGATTTACCAGCAAAAAATGTGACGATTTTGGAGGGAAGTAACATTCACGTCTTGCCTTCCCTGCCGTACTCAGCGCAGGATTTCTATACCAGTATAGATGTTTTGGCAGAGTTAGACAATGGCACGCAGGTTATTATCGAAATCCAAGTGCATCATCAGAATTTTTTCATTAATCGTTTGTGGGCTTACTTATGCAGTCAGGTCAATCAAAATCTCGAAAAAATTCGTCAACGAGAAGGTGATACACATCAAAGTTACAAACACATCGCCCCCGTTTATGCCATTGCAATCGTGAATAGCAATTATTTCCAAGATGACTTGGCTTTCCATAGCTTTAGTATGCGCGAGGACACGACAGGTGAGGCTTTAACAATTACAAACAATAGACAAGAAAACCATCTAGTCAAGATGGCATTCTTGGAATTAAAAAAATACAGAGAAACCAGCAAAGACGAGGTTCGCAAACCCTGGTTGGAGTTTTTTGGGAATAAACCCTTTACCCAACAACCCGAGCGAGTCATCAGTCAAGCAGACCAACTGCTAGACTACAAGAGCTGGTCCGAGGAGGACAGGAAAATGTTTAGTGAACAGCGTAGACGCGAAGAACAAGCCTTGTTAGCACAGGACTATGCCTTGGAACAAGCTGAAGAAAAAGGTTTAGAGCGTGGGAAAGTTGAAGGAAGGGAAGAAGGGAAACTTTTTGCCTTCTTAGACATGGTTCGTCAAGGTCTCCTGACTTCCGAGGTTGCCAGCCAGCAGTTGGGCATGACCGTCGCTGAATTTGAGGCACTATTGTAAGTTTATAGAATAAAAGTGAACAAATCTGAAACATCGTTTTGTTCACTTTTTTCTTCTTTTCAACAGAACTCTCACTATAGTCCATATCACAAAAAGAGAAGGTCATAAATCCTTCTCTTTTATATCTTCAACTAATTAGTTTTTGCGTTTCACAAATGGAAGGGCACCAAGGAGCAATCCAAGGAATCCTAATGATGCAATTGCAACATTATCTTTACCACCAGTATTTGGAAGTTCTTTCTTATCTTCAGCTTTTGCAGCTGGGGCTTGATAAGTATTGTCTTTGTTAGTACCTGCTACAGTTGGTGCAACCGCAGGAGTTGATGGTGTATCAGCTGTTGGTGTAGCTGAAGCATCTGTTCCAGGAGCTGATGGTGTTTTTGGTACAAGTGCAGGTTCATTGACAGCTGTAGTATCAGAATTTTCACGCGGTGGATTTCCAGGTGTTCCAACTTTAGCTGGGATTGGAAATTCAGGAGCTGGTTTTTCAGGTCTTGATGGCGCTGTATTTTCTTTATTCGATTCAGGTAATTTACCTTCATTTAATTTTGATAAATCAAATTCAGGTTTATCATTCACAAGATTTAACCAAGCAGCTTTAAGTTCTTCTAATTCTGCTTTAGCTTTATCTAATTCACCTTTCAATCCTTCTACAAAATAATCTTCAGCACCATTTTCTGCATCTTTCACGTCAGATTCAAGTTTTTCAACTTCTTTTTCAAGACGTTTGATTTCAGATTTAATATCTGGAACTTCTGTTTTTGGTTGCTCAGCTGGTGCTTCACCTTCTGGTTTAGCTGGCTCAGTTGGAGGTGTTGTATCATTCACTCCGCCGTTAAATTCTGGATTATTAGGTTGAGTAGTAGCGTTATCATCATTTACACCACCATTGAACTCTGGAGTATTTTCAGTTGTAGGCGCTTCTTCATCGTTTACTCCACCGTTGAACTCAGGTTTTTCTTCAGTAGTAGCAGCTTCAGCAGCGTTTACTCCGCCATTGAATTCAGGTTTTTCTTCAGACGAAGGAGCGTCAGCAGGATTCACACCGCCGTTGAATTCTGGAGCGTTAGGAACAGTTGGAACCTCATCTGCTTCCTTAGCAGGTTCAGTAGGTGCTTCTTCATCATTTACACCACCACTGAAGTCTTTAGGTGCTTCACCTTTAGGAACTTCTTTTAAGTTTTCGATATAACCTAGAGTTGCATTATAATCATCAGTTAGCTTGTCAATTTCATCTTTGTAAGCTTTTACTACTTCGTTAACTTCGTCAAATTTAGCTTGAGCTTCATCAGCAGCAGTTTTAGCAGAAGCAACAGCAGCTTCTAATTTAGTTACAGCATCTTTTAATCCATCTTGGATAGCTTTGTCTGCTTCATTTTTCTTAGCTGTTTCAAGAGCAGCTTTAGCTTTTTCTAAAGTTTCATTTTGTTTATTTAATGCAGCTGTTTTTTCCTCTGCTGCTTTAGCTTTTTCAGTAGCATCAGCTTTGTCTTTATCAGCTACTTTAGTTAATTTTTCAATTTTTTCAGCGATATCATCAGCGATATCTTGAAGTTTTTTAACGATTGGTTTAGAAGCTTCTTTGTTGTAAGCAGCGTCTAATTTTTCTTTATCAGCAGCTGGAAGCTCAGATAGAGCTTTACCTTCTTGTTTTGTAGCACCGATTTCGTCAGCTTGAGGATCTTGATCTTTAGTAGCTTCAGCAGTCGCATTTTGATTTTCTAATTCTTTAAGAACATCCTCAGCTTTTAAATCACCATTTTCAACTGCAGCTAAAATATCTTCTTTACCTAATGCTTTTTTAGCTTCTTCTTTATTTGTAATCTTAGCATCAGCATCGATATCTTTTTCTAATTGATCTAAAGCATCTTTAAGAGCAGCTTTAGTTTCAGCTTCTTCTTTTTTAAGTTCTTCAACTTTAGCTTTTGCTTTTTCAGCTTCTTCTTTAGCTTTAGCTAATTCAGCTTCTGCGTCAGTTTTAGCTTTATCTGCTTCTTCTTTTGCTTTTTCTGCAGCTTTTACATCTTCAGCTTCTTTAGTAGCTTTAGTTGTAGCTTCTTCAACTTTTTTAGCTTCTTCAGCAACTTTTTTCTCTAATTCAGCAACCTTAGCATCCGCTTCTGCTTTGGCTTCAGCAGCTTTTTCAGCTTCTGTTTTTTCTGCTGGTTTAGCTGGCTCTTCTTCTACTGGTTTAGCTGGCTCGTTAGCTTCTTTTTCTTTAGCAGCTTTCACTTCTTCTAGAGTTTTGTTGTACTCATCAGTAAGTTTGTTTAATTCATCAGCAACAGCTTGAGTATCTGAAGCAGCTTTATCGAATGCTTCTTGAGCAGCTTCTTTAGCTTTTTCAATAGCTTTTACAGCTTTATCTAATGAAGCAACGATATCAGAATCAGAACCGTTATCTGTAGCTGATTTAAGAGCTTCTTTGGCTTCTTTTAATGTATCTTCTTGTTTTTTAAGAGCTTCCGCTTTTTTATCTTCTTCAGCTTTTAATGCTTCAGCATCTTCTTTAAGTTCATCAACATTTTCACCTAAATCATCAGCTTTATCTTGAAGTTTTTCTGATGCTGGACGAGCAGCATCTGCTTTTTCAGCTTTGTCAATTCCAGCTTTAATGTTTTCTGGTAATTGATCTTTAGATTTAGCTTCTTCAGCTGGAGTTGTTGCAACGTTAGCTTCATTAGCTTGATCTTTATTTCTTAATTTTTTCTCAGTTTCTTTATTAGCTTCAGCTTTTTCATTATCATCTGCTAATTCTTTAAGAATATCCCCAGCTTTTAATTCACCAGATTCAACAGCCTTCAACAATTCCTCTTTTGCTTTTTTGTCGAGTAATTCGTTATCATCAGGTAATTGTTTTAAAGCCTCGGTTAATGCTTCTTTAGAATCAGCTTCTTCTTTTTTAGCGTCTTCTTCTTTCTTCGCTTCTTCTTTTGCTTTAGCATCAGCTTCTGCTGCTTTTGTTTTTGCTGCGGCTAATTCATCGTCAGCAGTTTTTTTAGCTTTTTCAGCTTCTGTTTTTTCAGCTTCAGCATCAGCAGCTTCTTTCTTCTCAGTTTCAAGTTTTTTAGCTGCTTCATCAGCCACAGGAGTAGTTGTATCTACTTTTGCTTGAGCTTCAGCAACTTTTTCTTCAGCTTTTTTAGCGTCAGCTTCAGCTTGTTTAATTTCTGGACTTGTCACTTCTGATTTAGGAGTTGCAGGAGCTCCAGCTGGTTGAGCAGAAGTTGTATTAGGCTCCTCTGCAGCTTTCACGACTGACGGTTGAGATGCAACAAATGCCGCTCCCAAAACAGCAACACTTGCTAAGCTAGTTAAAATCATTTTCTTTTTGTTCATCCTGTGTACCTCTTTTTAAGAATCATATTTATGTACATTATAAACCTTTTTTCAAGTGAAATCAAGGGATACGTTATATTCTATATCCTTTATTATTGATATGTTATATTTCAAAAATATGGAAAATTCCCAAGAAAATAAAGCATATTTTACTAGCTTTCTTTTTTCTTTCTTTTCATTCTTTTCATTTTCTATAGTAAATTATAATTTTGAATTCAATTCAAATATCTTAAATCTTCATAAAAACTCTAGTTTAAACAAAAAACAGGAGATTTCTCTCCTGCTTTGATTTAATTACTTAAAATCTATACCATCATATGATTTAGTTTTTACGTTTCACAAATGGAAGGAATCCAAGAAGTAATCCTAAGAATCCTAAGAATGCAACTGCAACATTATCTTTACCACCAGTATTTGGAAGTTCTTTCTTATCTTCAGCTTTTGCAGCTGGGGCTTGATAAGTATTATCTTTGCTAGTTCCTGCTACAGCTGGAGTTGCAGAGGCTGGGGCTGATGGAGCTTCTGAAGCTGGACTATTTGTTCCAGGTGCTGGTGCCGCTGGTGCATCAGCAGATGGGCCTGCTGGCGTTTCTGACACTGGAGCAGGAGTTTCAGAAGCTGGAGCTGGATTTCCTGGTGTTCCAACCTTAGCTGGGATTGGGAATTCTGGAGCTGGTTTTGCAGGTCTGTCTGGAGTCTTGTTTGATTCTTTTTGAGGCTCTGTTTGAGGTTCTGTATATTCTGGTTTGTCAAGAATGGCAGCATCTCCATTAGAAGCTTCTGGTTCCAAACCTTTAAGAGCTGCTTCTAGATCAGCTTCTGCCTTCTCCAATTCCGCTCTTTTAGCATCTAATTCTTTCTGAAGCCCTTCTTTAATATAATCTTCAGAACCATTTGCTTCCGCATCTTTAAGATTATCTTCTAATTTAGAAACTTCTTTTTCCAAATCAGCGACCTTGTTTTGAAGAGTTTCAATTGTTGTATCCAATTTAGCTTCTTCAGCTTTCAAGTCTGCTTCACGCGCTTTAAGTTCTGCTTGAGCTGCTTCTAGAGCTTTATCTGTAGCATCAAGATCCTTTTGAGCAGCTTCTCTATATTGATCTGCTTGTTCACCATCAGCGTCAGCATAGCTATCAAGTTCTTTTTGAGCTTTTTCTTTCGCCGCTTTTGCGGCTTCTACAATAGTTTTTGCTTCTTCAACATCATTTTTCGCAGCTTCTACACGTTCGCCAGCATCCTTAGCATCTGTCTTTTCTTCATCCAAACGCTTATTGATTTTATCCTGACTATCAGCATCAATTCCACCATTAACTGGTTTAGCTTCTATAACTTCACCTGATTCATTACGAACCAACTCAGCACCTGGAGCTGGTTGTACAGTTGGATTAGTCACACCGGCTTTATTAAAGTCATCTTCTAACTCTTTTGCAACATCTTCAGCATCTAAATCACCATTTTCGATAGCCTTTAAGATGTCTTCCTTACCGATTTCAGCTTTTGCTTCTTCGATAGCTTTCGCCTTATCTTCTGGTTTAATGCTGTCGTCTTTGTTAATGTTATCTTCAACAGCTTTTTCCATTTTTTCAAAAGCAGCTTTTAAAGCCTCTTTAGTATCCGTAGTAGCTGGTTGTGTTGCAGTAGGTTGCGCATCTTCAGCTTTTACAGTTGAAGGATTAGATGCAAGAAAACCTGATCCCAAGACAGCCACACTAGCCAAGCTAGTTAAAATCATTTTCTTTTTATCCATTTTTGAAACCCCTTTTTTGAAATTATATTTGAATTTATTATAACGCTTTCAAAGAAAATAATCAAATAATAACTTATTTTATATATTCAATTATATTCTTATATAGATTTTCAAATATACCTATTACAACAAAAAAAGAAAGCTCATTTTATAAGCTTTCTTTTTGTTTTCTTTTCATCATTTACATTTTTTATGGTAAATTTTACACTTTTTAAACCCACTCACCGTTGGCATTTACTGTGTAACCATTGATTGTAGTGCTGACAGCAAGAGCTCCTGAACTATAAGCATAGTACCATTTGCCATCTACTTGGAACCAACCAGTCTTCATAGCGCCTGAACCGTCAAGATAATACCAGCTACCACCTTGTTTCAACCAACCAGTTTTCATAGCACCCGAATTATCAAGGTAGTACCATGTTCCACCTACTTGGAACCATTGGCTAGCTTTCATTGCACCTGAACCATTTAGATAATACCATGTGCCACCATCTTGCAACCAACCAGTTTGCATTTCGCCTGAACCATTTAAGTAGTACCAAGTGTCACCTTCTTTAAACCACCATTTTTGCATCACGCCTGCAGCATTAAAATGATACCATTTACCACCATCTTTCAGCCAACCAGTCTTCATTCCATCTTCTTTAGAGAAATAATACCAGTCACTCTCAACCTTCTTCCATCCAGCCTGACGATTTCCTTCGCTGTCAATGAAGAATTTTTTACCATCAATCACAACAATCCCTTGTTTAAGGACACCTTCCTCATCCAAGAAATAATGTTTCCCATCAACAGTAATATCACCAGTTAGACGGACACCTTCTTTGACATAGTAAGTTTTCTCATCAATTTTGACAAAACCAGTTTTCTTCTCACCATCTTCTACAAAATAATAAGTCTTGTCAGCAACTTTTACAAAGCCTAGCTTTTTAACACCATCTTTTTCATCTAGATAGTATTGCTTATCACCTGCAGTCAATAGACCTTTCTTCATAGCACCATCAGCTTCAAAGTAGTAAGTCTTATCATCGATTTTTTGCCAACCGCTAACCTTTTTACCGTCCTTGATATAGTAGACTTTTCCGTTCTCTGTTTTGAACTGACCGCCACTTGTTGTTGTAGATTGATTTTGGTTGTTGTTACCAGCATTAGTAGCTGTGTTTGAACGATAGACATGATAAAGAATACCATCTTTTAAGTTACCAGTAACATACTCATAGTTGGCAATAGTTGGATGACTTGTATCTGATGCTTCAGATCCTTTACGCGGATCCTTAATATTTACTGGATCGCTACTACCCTCTTTATAAACTACAAAACGAACTTCCTTGACTGCTGAATTCCCACTAGTTGTTACAGCATTTTGATTGTTGTTTGTATTTGTATTCGTTGCAGTAGCCGTATTTCCACCATGATAAGGATTACTTTGAGCAGAAGAACTATTACTATTACCTGTTGTAGCAGTTGTATCAGCTGGAGCATATGTATGATATAGTATACCATCCATTTCTTCACTAGTAGTATATTTATAGTTCTCAATTTTAGGCTGATCCTTAATAGATGCATCTGTTACAGCAGATCCTGTCAATGCGGCTTTGATATCAACAAGTCTACCATTTTGAAATGCCACATAGTGTACTTCTTTAACTGTAGAAGTTGTCGACGCACTTGTCGCTCCTGATTCGACAGCCTGTACTTGTTGGACTGTCGCCATTGCTAGTACAGAAGTTGCTAGCAAAATACCTGTTACTGTTTTTCTCATAGGAAAATCCTCCTGTATTAAGATAATAAATTTATCTAAATTATATGCCTTTCCTATAATAAATGCAATAAAAAACATAAAAAGTGTAGAAATATTTAAATGTAAAAAAGAGAGCAGTTGAAAAACCACTCTCTTCCAATTTTTATACCCACTCACCGTTGGCGTTTACGTAATAACCATCAACTGTAGTGCTTACTGCAAGGGCACCTGAACTATAAGCATAGTACCATTTACCACCTACTTGGAACCAACCAGTTACCATGGCACCTGAGCCTTTAAGGTAGTACCAAGCACCACCAACTTTAGCCCAGCCAGTTTCCATAGCACCTGAACTATTTAGGTAGTACCAAGTACCACCGTCTTGCAACCAGCCAGTTTGCATTTCACCTGAACCATTTAGATAGTACCATTTGTTACCATCTTTGATCCACCATTTTTGCATCACGCCTTCAGCATTAAAGTAGTACCATTTACCACCGTCTTTAAGCCAACCAGTTTGACGTTTACCTTCTTTATTTACATAAATCCAATGATTGTCAACTTTGTTCCAGCCAGCTTTAGTATCAGAATCATCTGTCAAGAAGTACGTTTTACCATCAACAGTGATTTCACCAAACTTACGTTCACCTTCTTCAGTGACATAGTAATACTTGTCACCAGCACCCTTGATAAGGCCTGTCTTACGTTCACCTTCTGCAGTGATGTAATACCATTTACCAGCGCTATCTTTTACAATACCTGATTGAGCTTTACCTTTTTCATCAAAGAAGTACCATTTCGTACCAACTTTATGAGCTCCGTTTGTCACAACGCCATCTTTTACAAAGTGCGATTGACCATTTTCTGTGACAACTTCTGTTCTACGGACACCATTTGCATCAAAGTAGTAAGTTTTCTCTCCCACTTTGAGGAAACCAGTTTTCTTAACACCTTGATTATCTAGGTAGTAGCGTTCAGAGTTGTTCTCGATGATACCACGAGCCATAACACCTTCACTGTTGAAGTAGTAAGTCTTGTTGTCAATCATGACCCAACCCTTAACTGGGTTCCCGTGTGAATAGAAGTAACGGTTACCTGACACTTCACGCCAGCTGTTATTTTTATCAGTAGATTTATAACCTTGTTTATTCAAATCCGCAGACGCTGTATTTGGGTCATTTTCCAACTCATCAAGTTTTGTACCTTTTTCTACGAATAAGTAATAGCGAACTCCACCCTCTACATAAGTCCTTTGATATTCAAAATTATCAATGTACTTATGTAAATCAATTTTTTGGTCTCCTGACTCAAAGTAAACTGTTGTACGAGTCTGTGAACGGTCATTAGCAATCGTTACCCATTCTGTTTTACGAACAAACTCATCTGCATGTACAGAAGGTGCTGTAATAGTTGAGTAAGCAGTCACAGCAGCGCCTGCCATTGTGACACTAGCAAGAGCTAGAGCTAAAGCTTTTTTATTTTTCATGTGAACATTCTCCATTCTTAAATTTAGCTATTATGCTTCTCTTTATTGTATCTTATTTTGACAAAAATTTCTAAGAAAAACTGAACTTTTTATGGAAAAAATAAAAAGCAGAAGAATTCTCCTGCTTTTATTTTTGAATTAGATTATTTAACCCATTCACCGTTTCCGTTAACAGTGTATCCACCTACAGTAGTGTTAACTGCAAGGGCACCTGAACCGTCAACGTAGTACCATTTACCACCAACAGTGAACCATTGGCTAGCTTTCATAGCACCTGATGCTTCAAGGTAGTACCATTTACCACCGTCTTGCAACCAACCAGTTTGCATTTCACCGTTTCCGTTTAGGTAGTACCAAGTGTTTCCATCTTTAACCCACCATTTTTGCATTACGCCTTCAGCGTTAAAGAAGAACCATTTACCGTCAACTTGTTTCCAACCTGAAACAGCTTTGTTAGAAGCGTAGTATTTCCAACCATCTTCTTCTTGAACCCATTGATCTTTCACAACGTTGTATGAGTCAGTTTTTTCAAGAACCAAATCAAGGTTTGCGTTTGTGAACATATCAGCTTTACCGTCTTTATCTAGGTCAGCTGAACCTGAGTATACAAATGTTCCTTCTGCTACACTACCGATTTCTGCACCGTTTGAAGTTTTGTTTACTGTATAAAGTCCGCTATTTGATTCGATACCTTTTACAACATAACCTTTTGGTACATAAGCAACACGGTATTGAACCAATCCACCATGTGGTACTGACAATTCAACATCACCTGCTGCGTCAGACTCAGCTGAAACAACTGCTGCTTTACCGTATTTCAAGTAGTCAGCTTCGTTTGCCCAAATCATAACATCAACTTTAACACCTGCTACTGCAGCACCTTGAAGGTCACGAACGTGGAAACGTACATGAGAACCGTTACCAAACATAACTGGTTTACCGTGGTAAGGGTTGTAAGCTGGAGTTGCTGGTTTGTATTGGTTTTCTTCAGCAACTACACCAGTGTGAGCAGATTTAAGTGTGTTTTCAGTATATTCTTTACGTGGAAGTTGACCTGTTGTTGGATCTACCTTACCAGTTGCTGAATACTGATTAGTAGCATCAGCTGATACAGCTTGTACAGCACCAAATGCTGCAAGAGCGACTGCGCTTGTCAATAAAACTTTTTTCATCGTTTTATCTCCTTCATTTTTCATTATATATTTTTTCGTAAGACTATCTTACTACCATACAGTATATAAATATTTGCAGGATTTGTCAAGGGTTTTCTTCTAGTTTTTAAAGTTTTTACCCATTTTTAGAAAAAAAGGTGAAAAAAACATTTTTGTGAGAAAAAATACCCGTCAAATACTGCATTTTTCAAGTGAAAATCTCACAAACTTATCATCCTTGAGTAAAATCATTCATATCTAATCCACATAGACAGTTGGACAGAACTCACGTCTATGGTATTATCTTATAAACACTTCTAAATGTCAAGTAAAAATGGCAAGTTTTTTAATAAGAACTCGCCATTTCATCAACTTTCTACTATTTAAAATGTGACCTTATAACAAGGCCTCAAACTCAGCAACGGTCATGCCCAACTGCTCACTCGCAACCTCAGAAGTCAGAAGACCTTGGCGAACGAGATTTACTAGACCTACTTTTAATCCCTCTTCGATACCCTCTGCTCGTCCTCGCTCCAATCCCCGTTCAATCCCCTCAGCACGGCCACGTTCTAAACCTTGTTCAATGCCTTCCGCTCTAGCTGTTTCCAAGGCATAATCCTGAGCCAATAACGCTTGTTCTTCACGCATACGTAGTTGACTAAACATCTTCCTGTCCTCCTCGGACCAGCTCTTATAGTCCAGCAGTTGATCTGCCTGGCTGATGGCTCGCTCGGGTTCTTGGGTAAAGGGTTTATTCCCGAAAAACTCCAACCACGGCTTGCGAATCTCGTCTTTGCTGGTTTCTCTGTATTTTTAGGTCTTATTTATGATGGTCTTTCAATAGTGCCTCAAACTCAGCGACCGTCATGCCCAACTGCTGGCTGGCAACCTCAGGTGTCAGAAGACCTTGGCGAACCATATCTAAGAAGGCAAAGAATTTCCCACGCTCTAAACCTTGTTCAATACCTTGTTCCAGCCCCTCTGCCCTAGCAGTTTCCAAGGCATAGTCCTGTGCTAACAAGGCTTGTTCCTCACGCATACGTAGTTGACTAAACATCTTCCTGTCCTCCTCAGACCAGCTCTTATAGTCCAGCAGTTGGTCTGCTTGGCTGATAGCTCGCTCGGGTTGTTGGGTAAAGGGTTTGTTGCCGAAAAACTCCAACCACGGTTTGCGAACGCTATCCTTGCTGGTTTCTCTATATTTTTTTAGTTCTAAGAAAGCCATCTTTACTAGATGATTTTCTTGTCCATTGTTTGTAATTGTTAAAGCCTCACCTGTCGTGTCCTCGCGCATACTAAAGCTATGGAAAGCCAAGTCATCTTGGAAATAATTGCTATCCACGATTGCAATGGCATAAACGGGAGCGATGTGTTTGTAACTCTGGTGAGTATCACCTTCTCGTTGACGAATTTTTTCGAGATTTTGATTGACCTGACTGCACAGGTAAGCCCACAGGCGATTGATGAAAAAATTCTGATGATGAACTTGAATTTCAATAATTACTTGCGTACCATTATCCAACTCCGCCAAGACGTCTATACTGGTATAGAAATCCTGAGCCGAGTAAGGCAGGGATGGCAAGACATGAATATTGCTCCCCTCCAAAATGGTTACATTTTTGGCTGGTAAATCCAACATATCGCGAATAAATTGACAAGTGATTTCTGGATTGCTAAAGATTTTCTTAGCAACCAAATCATTGGTCGGACTGATGCCCGGATGTCTGAGAATCATCCTCTTCCTCCTTTTATTATACCACAGTTTTAAATCTAGGTTTTCTAGATTCTCTGGCTCTATCTATTTATTCGGAAAAGAGATGAAAAAACCTGAGAATCATCTCAGGCTTGGTCATTAAATCTTTTTCTCAATACTGAAAAGTGGAGAAAGTGGGCGTTTTTCATGGATACGTACAATAGCATCACCTAGGAGATGAGCGATTGAAATTTGCTCAATCTTATCGATCAAACGCTCTTCTGGCAGATAGATGGTATCCAAAACAACCAATTTCTTAATAGCTGAATTTTGGATATTGTCCATAGCTGGACCAGATAGAACTGGGTGCGTACAGCTCGCATAGACTTCAACAGCACCAGCTTCTGCAAGGGCATCTGCCGCATGACAAATCGTTCCAGCAGTATCAATCATATCATCAATCAAGATACAAGTCTTGCCTTCTACCTTACCGATGATGTTCATGACTTCACTGGTATTCATCTTATCAACGCTACGACGTTTGTCAATAATAGCAATAGATGTTTTCAAAAATTCTGCCAACTTACGGGCACGAGTCACACCTCCATGGTCTGGGCTGACAACCACATAGTCAGAACCAACCATACCACGACGCTCAAAATAATCCGCAATCAGAGGAGCTCCCATCAAATGATCCACAGGAATATCAAAGAATCCTTGAATCTGCGCAGCATGCAAGTCGATGGTCAATAAACGATCCACTCCAGCTACTTCAAGCATATTTGCAACAAGTTTTGAAGTGATTGGCTCACGCGCTCTCGCCTTTCTATCCTGACGTGCATATCCATAGTAAGGCATGACAACATTGACAGATTCTGCACTCGCACGCTTCAAAGCATCTACCATAATCAAAATTTCAAGCAGATTGTCATTTACAGGCGAACTAGTTGATTGTAGGATAAAGACGTGTTTCCCACGGATTGATTCTTCGATGTTGACCTGAATCTCTCCATCTGAAAATTGGCGGACACTTGATTTCCCCAACTCTATCCCAATCTCCTGCGCTACACGTTTTGCCAATTCTTGATTAGAAGAAAGGGCAAACAGCTTTAAATCAGAAAAAGACATGATTTCCTCCGGTATATATGTATCGCTTGTGCTTTTCACAAGATTTTTCCATTTACCATTGTAGCGCTTTTTGCACTATTTTTCAATCAAAAATAAAAGAAGGGCACCATATTTGTACCCTTGCATCATTCTTTTAAAAAATATTCTAGTTCATCAACTCATTGTGCTTCTCAACAAAACGATAAGCCTGATAAAAACCATAGAGAGTAATAGCCGTAACCACTGGAATCGCTAAAGGCAACTCTGTCTCCAATTCAACAAAAGGAGAATTAAACAAGAAATGAGTTCCCAAGGCTAAACCTAGGAAAATAAGCCCCTCTTTCTTGCCAACCTTCTGCCCTTTATAAGCTCTGTAAAGCAAGTAAACACCTACTACAGCCAGACCTGAAAAAGTCCAGTGAGAGGCAATTCCTGAGATGATACGCTCTAAAATTCTCGAAATAGTAAAGTCAAAGCCCTCTGGCAAATCCGTACGAATATAGCCAATATCCTCAATCATTTGAAATCCCAAACCAGAAGCAATTCCAAGTAAAAACAAAGATTTTAATTTTCGTACAGGAATCAAAGCCAAAACAAAGACAAGTGGCAATAATTTAAGCGGTTCTTCTACCAAAGGAGCCACAATAGCACTTTCAAAGGCATTTAAAAATGCACTATCTGGGAAAAGAAACTCCAATAAATCATGGATATAGGTATTAGCAAAGCTAGACAACCAGCCTGAAAGGAACATCCCACCCAATAAAGACAAAATCAAGGCCTTCTTTGGCAATTCCCATTTTTTCCCAATACGGAAAAGGAAATAAAGAGCTGGAATCATGTAAAAGAGAGCTAGAAAGATAGAAACTCCCATTAGTCCATATTCTGCACCTGACATCGAACCGTCCGTATAGTAGATGGTTTCATATTGTAAACCAATACATAGCAATAAGATAAAAATAAATAAAATGCTGTTTTTCTTCATACACTTTCTTTCTAAATGAAGTATTTATAATTCTACGACTGTCATACTTCCTGTATCCACATCGTAAATAGCACCAGAGATAATGACATCATCTGGTATTAAGGGAGACTCGATAAGAAGTTGCATATCCTCGCGTACACTCTCCTCTATATCTTGGAAGGGCAAGAAGTCTTGGTCTGACACATCGACACCTAGTTCCTCTTTCAGATACTCCTGAAAAGGACCATTTTCAAAAGTCTGAGCACCACAGTCTGTATGGTGCAATACCACAATCTCTCTTGTCCCCATTTGTTGCTGGGAAATAACTAGCGAACGAATCATGTCCTCAGTCACTCGGCCACCTGCATTCCGCAAGATATGAGCATCCCCAAGTGCCAAGCCCAGAGCTTGCGCAACGTGCAGACGAGAGTCCATACAGGTCACAATAGCCACTCTTGTTTTGGGTTTAAGTGGCAAATTTAACTGCCCATGTAGGGCAACATAAGCCTGATTGGCTTGCATAAACTGTTCAAAATACGACACGATTCCCTCCTCGAAAATTTGATAGTCAAATATTTCTCCTATCTTATCATTTTTAAAAGGATTTGTCACGGATTATGCAAAGACCTTTTTCAAAACTTCCTGAATCGTTGTTACTCCAATGACCTGAATTTCCTTAGGCGGAGTGATTCCTGTCAAGGAATTCTTAGGTACATAAATCTTAGTAAAGCCCAGTTTAGCAGCTTCATTGATGCGTTGTTCGATACGATTTACGCGCCGAATCTCTCCAGTCAAGCCCAGTTCTCCAACAAAACATTCCTGAGGATTAGTTGGCTTGTCCTTGTAGCTCGAAGCAATGGCAATTGCAACAGCTAAGTCAATCGCAGGTTCATCCAATTTAACACCGCCAGCAGATTTGAGGTAAGCATCCTGATTTTGTAAGAGAAGACCTGCTCGTTTTTCCAAAACAGCCATAATCAAGCTAGCACGATTAAAGTCAAGTCCTGTCGTTGTACGCTTGGCATTTCCAAACATGGTCGGTGTCACCAAAGCCTGAACCTCCGCCAAAATCGGACGCGTCCCTTCCATGGTCACAACGATTGACGAACCAGTTGCCCCGTCCAAACGCTCCTCTAGGAAAACCTGACTCGGATTGATCACCTCAACCAAGCCACCTGACTGCATCTCAAAAATCCCAATCTCATTAGTGGAGCCAAAACGGTTTTTGACCGCTCTTAAAATACGGAATGTATGGTGACGCTCCCCTTCAAAGTAAAGCACCGTATCCACCATATGCTCCAACATACGAGGACCAGCCAAGGTTCCTTCCTTGGTCACATGACCTACGATAAATATGGCAATGTTATTGGTTTTGGCCAGCTGCATAAGTTCAGCGGTCACCTCACGCACTTGAGAAACAGACCCCTGCACCCCTGAAATCTCAGGAGACATAATGGTCTGGATAGAGTCAATAATGAGGAAATCTGGCTGGATTCTTTCTACCTCAGCTCGAACACTCTGCATATTGGTCTCTGCATAGAGATAAAACTCGCTATCAATATCACCCAAGCGCTCTGCACGCAGTTTAATCTGCTGGGCAGACTCCTCCCCACTAACATAGAGAACAGTCCCCACTTGAGACAGCTGAGTCGAAACTTGTAGGAGAAGGGTTGATTTCCCAATTCCAGGATCCCCACCTATGAGGACGAGACTTCCTGGTACCACTCCGCCTCCAAGTACACGGTTAAATTCCTCCATCTCTGTCTTGGTTCGATTAACGTTGATAGAAGTCACCTCAGCCAGTTTCATGGGCTTGGTTTTCTCACCTGTCAAGGACACACGCGCATTCTTGACCTCGGCAACCTCAACCTCTTCCACAAAAGAAGACCAAGATCCACAGTTGGGGCAACGTCCTAGATATTTAGGGGAATTATACCCACAATTTTGACATACAAATGTCGCTTTTTTCTTTGCGATGATAAACCTCTTTCTATATCTCTAACTCACACTCAATTACTTGGCAAAAATCAATCTTCTCATTTGGCACAAACTGGCGCATGAGCATGTTGTGAGTTACCACTATCACGGTCTGGTAATCTCGATACTTAGCCATACATTCTAGAAAACGAGACTTCATCTTCACAGCTGTCTCATATTGAATAGGACTATTAGGAAGTAACTCCCCATTATTTTCTAGAAATATAGCACGAGCTTTTTCAAAATTATCTGTGCCACTTTCATAGACCTGCCACTCATGCAATAATGGTTCCACTCTCAAAGGAAGTCCAGTAACACAAGCCACATAAGAAGCCGTTTCTAAAGCTCTTGTGACTGCAGAAGATACGATTATTTCAGCTGAAGGGAGTAAAGGATTGGTGCTCAATTTCTGGACTTGCTGCCGTCCCTTATCAGACAAGGGTGCCAAATCTATCCCAAATCCCGTATAAGAACGCTCCTCTAACTCACGATAATCTGGCTCCCCGTGACGCACAAAGATAATCTTCATCCTAGTGCCCTGTCGATCCAAATCCACCAGTTCGAACGCCATCAGCCATATCTCCATCTGCAATTAAGAAAGGAGCAAAGACAGCCTGGACAACACGTTCTCCAACTTCAAGAACAACCTCTTGGTCTGTGATATTCTTCATCTGAGCAAAAATATGCCCTTCATTCCCAGGATTGCCATAATAATCCCCATCAATGACCCCAACTGAATTAATTAAAACCAAGCCCTTCTTACGAGGGTTTGAAGAACGATCATAAAGGTAAAGAACCTCAGTCGGTTGCATATAAGCCTTAACCCCTGTCGGAACCAAGACAATCTCTCCTGGCGCAATAACCGTACGTACAGCAACCTTTAAATCGTAACCAGCCGCATGCGCTGTCTCACGCTTGGGCAATAAATTTTTATCTGTAAAAGTCGAAACCAATTCAAAACCACGAATTTTCATCATCTTCTCTTTTCTATTATCATTTATTCTAGATTATTCTATCTTATTTATTCGGAAAAAGCACGAAAAAAAGAGCACACAATTCAAATCGCTTAGGGCTGCTGGATTCCTCCCCTGACCCGCTTCACGCAGAACTGTTGCTCCACTATTTATTATATCACATTCCTATTCATTTTAAAAGCAAAATTATTTTTTCCGTCTATTTCTAAAAAAGTCCTGCATAATAGCTGCGCATTCATCTTCCAAAATTCCCGTTTCAACTTCCACACGATGATTGAGACGCTCATCTGTTAAGATATCGTACAAACTCCCAGCAGCGCCAAATTTCTGGTTTTTAGCCCCATAGACCACGTTTGGAATACGGGCGAGGCCAATCGCCCCACTACACATGACACACGGCTCAATGGTCACAAAAAGCGTGCAATCAAGCAAGCGCCAGCTCTCCTCACTCAGATTCGCATTCTCTATGGCCATAATTTCCGCATGCATAACCGCTCGCTGCAGTTCCTCACGCGCATTATGGCCACGGCCAATGATTTCTCCGTCCTTGACAATCACACAACCAATTGGAATTTCATCGTGTTCAAGAGCAATCTCAGCTTCTCTCAAAGCTTCCCTCATAAAGACTTCTTTTTCTTCAACTGTATAATTCATCAATTTCCCTTTTACTACTTATCGATTTTATTATTATATCATGAATCCCAAGACAAAAAAAGCCACCGAATGCGGTGACTTTATAGGGAGATTATTATGAAAAAGAAAAGTTTAGGATATTTGTTACAACAAGTTAGGAGGTCTTCTTGTAACTGTCTATAGTATACCCGACCTATCTTAAACAAATCTTAAAAATCTCTTAGGACCAAACACTTTCTAAAATATTTGTTTGTTCACGACCAGGACCTACTGAGAAAGTAGAAATACGAACGCCAACCAATTCACTCACACGACGAACATAGTTACGCGCATTCTCAGGAAGATCTTCCAAATTACGAACTCCGGTAATATCTTCTGACCAACCTGGCAACTCTTCATAGATAGGCTTGCAACGTTTCAATTGCTCAAGACTAGCTGGATAGTAATCAATACGTTGGCCATCAAGATCATAGGCCACACAGATTTTCACTGTATCTAAACCACTCAAAACATCGATAGAGTTCAATGAAAGGTTAGTAATACCAGAAACGCGACGGCTATGGCGCATCACAACTGAATCAAACCATCCCACACGACGTGGACGACCAGTTGTTGTACCATATTCATGACCGACTTCACGGATACGTTCTCCCACTTCATCAAACAACTCAGTTGGGAAAGGACCGTCTCCAACACGACTCGTATAGGCTTTACATACACCAACAACCTTGTCAATCTTACTCGGACCAACACCAGAACCAATCGTAACACCACCAGCTACAGGGTTTGATGACGTAACAAATGGATACGTACCTTGGTCGATATCTAGCATAACACCTTGTGCACCTTCAAAAAGCACACGTTTACCGTTATCAAGCGCATCATTCAAAATAACAGATGTATCTGTCACATATTTCTTGATTTGTTGACCATATTCGTAATATTCTTCAAAAATATCATCGAAAGAAATCGCTTTACTGTCATACAATTTTTCAAAAAGACGATTCTTTTCAGCAAGGTTACGTTCTAAACGCTCACGGAAAATGTCTTTATCCAAAAGATCCGCGATACGAATTCCCACACGAGCAGCTTTGTCCATATAAGCTGGACCGATTCCCTTGATTGTAGTACCAATCTTATTGTCGCCCTTAGCTTCTTCTTGCAAACGATCTAACTCGATATGATAAGGCAAAATGACATGCGCGCGATCAGAAATACGCAAGTTATCAGTTGTAACACCTTCCTCATGAAGATAGCTCAACTCTTTCACAAGAGATTTAGGATTTACAACCATACCATTCCCAATAACAGAGATTTTTTCAGGGAAGAAAATCCCAGATGGAATCAAGTGCAATTTAAACTTCTTGCCATCAATCACAATCGTGTGACCTGCATTATCACCACCTTGGTAACGCGCAATCACTTCTGCATTCGCTGAAAGGAAGTCTGTAATCTTCCCTTTACCTTCATCACCCCATTGGGTACCTACAACAACAACTGAAGTCATAATCTTGTCTGAGCCCTCAGGCTCTTCCTTTCTCACATACATGGCAGGACTCTCACCTGCAATTATATCTTACAATTTATTATAAGAAAAAATCGCCTTTTTATCAAGAAGAAACAATAGAAAGATTTGCTATTTCCAACTATTAAAAAATGTTTTAGAAAAAATTCCGGCTATTTATCATTATTTTTCCACAAAAAGTAAAAGTTGTTCGGAAATTAACTCATACTGTCTCATCAAGCAACAAAACCCTGTTTCATTATCAATTTTTCAAGATACAAACGATAAGCAACACGATAATGGTAAACAATAAAATCCCGATGACTCACAATACGATATCGGACAAGATAATAAATCAAAAACTTAAAATGAACATGTTCCCAATCAAAATTATCACCCAAGAACATACCATACTCTTCTTCAATATTTCTATAAAAATCCATCATCTGATCATAAATACTTTGTAGCATAAATATATACTCCTTTTCTTTTTATGACCTTATTCTAACAAAAAATTATAAACAGTTATTATAAAATCCTGAATTGCTCAAATACCAACCTCAAAAAGATAACAAATAGGAAAAGTTGACAGAATAGGAACAAATATACTACCTAAATTTCAAAAACTAAGATAATGGAAGCGGAAGGATGCGAACCCCTCGAAGGATCATATTTACAGTCCGCAACGTTTAGCCTCTTCGCTACCCTCAATTAAAGTACTAAAAAGATCTCCTTGATCGAAAACGGAGGGCTCTGAAACTTTACTCAGCAAAAATATCTCACACCAAATAACACTAAATAGATTATTAATTACAAAAAAAGAGGCCTAAACCTCTTTTTTCTTAACTACTCCGCCAGTAGGACTCGAACCTACGACATCATGATTAACAGTCATGCGCTACTACCAACTGAGCTATGGCGGATTAAAGCTAAGCGACTTCCATATCTCACAGGGGGCAACCCCCAACTACTTCCGGCGTTCTAGGGCTTAACTTCTGTGTTCG
>CAJNCM010000010.1:0-33135 GCA_905221285.1 bacterium | reverse complement strand
TACCATAGTCCGTACGGGATTCGAACCCGTGTTACCGCCGTGAAAAGGCGGTGTCTTAACCCCTTGACCAACGGACCAGAGTTGTTATTTTCAACTCTTACTATTATACTGGCTTTTCAAACTTTGTCAACACTTTTTTTAAACTTTTTTTATTAATTTTACATAGCTTCTTACCGAGTACGGGTATCAAACTCTTTAAACACAATACGTAAGTCTCTTAATACTCTTTGACGCCCTCGGAAGCGTTCATGTCTTAAGACGCGTTCTAACTCTTCTTGTTTGTCTTTACTTTGTTTGTTTCTGTAATCTCTTAGTGTCTCATGAAAGAGATAATACTCATCTAGCCAGAGACCTCCCTCGCTTATACGATGACTAATCTCACCTACTTCTTCATAAGGTTCTTTATCATATCTACGCTTCTGGCTTTCTTGTTTACGAATATGGTCTAAAATTCGATTACGGAATTTAGTTTTGAAGTATTTTCGTAAACGAGGAATATCTTCTACTAGCTCTTCTTCTCTACTAATCAATTCATGTAAGCAGAGCATGCCCTCTTGGTCCCAATCAGTTAACTCCCATAAATGCAAGTAATATTCATTTCTACTCTTATACACAATTCCCTGGACTTCTTTATATAATTCTTTAAACATAACGTCCCCCTTTCTAGATACAGTCTAACAAATAATGAAGCTAATCGGGGCCATTTCGCCTATTCTGTCTCCTTTACCGTCTCAACTGTACAAAAAAGAGAGGACATGCCTCTCTCAGGGTTATAATTCTGCAATTTGGTTTAGGTTTACTTCTGCAACTGTGTCATTACCAAACATAGAGATAATCATCTTCACTTTATTGTTATCAATCTCTGTAATTTTACCAGTATAGTCTGCAAAAGCGCCATCAATGATACGTACAGTTTGACCAACTTCAACATCGATATCAAACTCTTGTACAGTTTGTCCCATAGAAACCAAGATATCACGGATTTCTTGTTCCAATAATGGAGTTGGTTTTGATCTATTTCCGTGAGATCCGACGAATCCTGTAACGTTTGGTGTGTTTCGAACAACAAACCAAGCTTCATCTGTCATCACCATTTCCACAAGAACATAACCTGGAAAGCGATTTTCTTCTACTTCTTTTCTCTTTCCATTTTTTTCAACTTGCACTGTTTGTGTTGGAATTTCAACACGTAAAATATTATCCAACATATTGTAGGTTTGTGCACGTTGTAATAGATTTTCTTTTACCTTATTTTCATAACCAGAATAAGTTTGTAAAACAAACCACCCTTTGTCAAAACTATCCATGATACTTCCTTTCATAATAGAAGATTTCTAGCGTGAATAACTCCACAGGTCTTCTAAAAAATGTTAATAAATCGAATCAAACCTGAAACAATCAACTTGTCAAAAATATAAATAATCACAACAAAGAAAGCAGTGTATTCCATGATAGAACGAAAATCTCTCCAGCTTTCCTTGCGAGTTGGCCATGTTGTGTCTTTAAGAAGTCTAAAAATATCTCCAATAAAACGCATC
Source organism: bacterium (assembly GCA_905221285.1). Lineage (GTDB taxonomy): Bacteria > Bacillota > Bacilli > Lactobacillales > Streptococcaceae > Streptococcus. The sequence goes on along the minus strand of CAJNCM010000010.1, from coordinate 31,597 downwards.
GCTCTCTCCTATCTCGTTTCTCTGTGTGTAGTGTACTTACCACAATGTTTACAAAATTTATTTACTTCTAGTCGTGTTGGCTTGGGGTTTCCGCTGATCTTGATTGAATAGTTTCTCGAACCACAAACCGCACAAGCTAGGCTTGCTTTTTTTAGTGCCATAACGCCTCCATCTTATCTATTATAACAAGAAAGCTAGGCTTTGACAAGCATCTTAACGAAATAGATTGACTACCGAATCCCATATCGTTTGAGCCTTTTCCTTAATTTTAGCATCCGAGATAGCACGGCTAGCCTCATCTACCAGATTTTGTGCACGACTTCTAATATCAGAAAGGCTATTATCCGCCTGATTTTCTTCATTACTCTGTACTTGATTTCTTGTATTGGCTGGTGCAATTCCATTTTGCTTATACGCATTTTCAACTGTAAAGGTACTTCCTGGCGTATAAGGTAAAATGGTATTGGCAATGTTTCTAAAGACATGGGCTGCACCGTTTGAAGTAGATCCTGCTAGATAGTGATTTTCATCAGTCGTAGGGAAACCAAGCCAGTGACTAATCACTACATCCGGTGTATAACCAATCACCCACTGGTCACTTGTGTATTCCGGATTAAAAACAGCTTCAGTTGTACCAGTTTTTCCTGCCATGACATAATCTGCAGGAGATGAACTAATACCTGTTCCGTTTGTAAATGTTCCCAACATCATACTGGTCATCTTGTCAGCTACAGACTTATCAATCACCCGTTTTTGTGAATTTTTATGGCTCGCAATAACCTGACCACTAGCATTTTCAATTCTACTAATAAAATGAGCTTCCGGCATTAATCCTTCATTTGCAAAGGCAGCATATGCTTGAGCCATTTGAAGAGGGTTGGTTTCAACACCGCTTCCCAAGGCGACACCAAGAACACGATCGACTTTTTCCATGTTGAGTCCGAATTTCTCGCCCGCCTCAAAAGCCTTATCAACGCCCAAATCATTAACAGTGGCAACAGCAGGTAGATTAAGCGATTCTGCCAGGGCTTGATACATAGGAACTTCTGGACTCGTTTTGATCCCTGCATAGTTATCAACCTTATAGCTGTCATACTGCATGGTATGGTTATCCAACTGCTTATTCAAAGCCCAGCCAGCTTCAACTGCAGGCGTATAAACAACTAAAGGCTTAATTGTAGAACCAGGGCTACGTTTTGATTGAGTTGCATAGTTGAAATTCCGGAATCCAGTTTTATCATTGCCAGCAACCTGACCGACAACTCCACGAACTCCACCTGTTTTCGGTTCGAGAGCTACACTTCCTGATTGAGCAAATGTTCCATCCTCTGCCCTCGGAAATAGCGATGTATTTTCATAGACAACCTGCATATTTGCTTGATAGTTTTGGTCCAGCTCTGTATAAATACGGTAGCCATTATTGACAATTTCTTCCTCTGTTAGATTATACTTGGAAACGGCTTCGTTAACCACCGCATCAAAGTAAGAAGGATAGCGGTAATCTGAGATTTTTCCTTCATATTTATCGTGCAATTGCGAAGTCATATCAACTTCTGCAGCTTCGGTTTCTTGATTTTTATCAATATAACCCGCTGCCAGCATATTTTGCAAGACAGTATCACGACGATTAGTAGAATCTTCTACAGATTTCAAGGGGTTATACAGCTCTGGACCCTTTAGCATCCCTGCCAGAGTCGCAGCTTGATCCAGACTCACTTCTGATGCAGAAACTCCAAAGTATTTCTTACTCGCATCTTCTACACCCCACACACCATTTCCAAAATATGCGTTATTAAGGTACATGGTTAAGATCTGATCCTTACTATATTTTTTTGTTAATTCTAAGGCAAGGAAAAATTCTTTAGCTTTTCTCTCAACAGTTTGATCCTGCGACAAATAGGCGTTTTTAGCCAGCTGTTGGGTAATAGTAGAACCACCACCTGAACGACCAGCAGTGACAATAGCCAAGAAGAAACGACCATAGTTAATCCCGTCATTTTTATAAAAAGAACGGTCTTCTGTCGCAATAACGGCATTCTGCAAATTTTTACTGATATCAGTCAATTCAACATAGGTTCCTTTTTGACCAGACAAGGCACCAGCCTCCTTTTCTTCACGGTCAAAAATGAGAGTTCGAGTTTTCAAGGCATTTTGCAAATCATTGACATTGGTTGACTTGGCTACAGCAAACAAATAGGTTCCAACTAGCAAGCTTGCACTCAAACCTAGTATAAGGACAATCTTTGTTAGATGATAGCGACGCCAGAATTTTCGAATTGGACCTACTTGGGCTAATTTTTTTCGGTCACTACGAGAGCGACGTAAGCTAGTAGAATCAGAGTCCTCTAGTTCACTTGTTTCTTTTTTAAAAAGAGAAAGAAATTTCTCAAATAATTTATCTAATTTCATGCGTTTATTTTATCATCTTCGTCATTGGAAGACAAGAATTTAGCTATTTCCTATCCAAATAGGGCTTTTTTTGTTACAATATCTGTATGCAATTCACATTTACATTACCAGACTCTCTACCTCAAATGACGGTTAAGCAATTACTAGAGGAGCAACTCCTCATCCCTAGAAAAATCCGTCATTTTTTGAGAATCAAGAAACACATTTTGATTAATCAGCGAGAAGTTCACTGGAACGAGATTGTAAGTCCTGGAGATGTTTGCCAGTTGACTTTTGACGAGGAAGATTATCCCGAAAAAGAAATTCCTTGGGGCAACCCAAACCTCGTTCAGGAAGTTTATCATGATCAACACTTAGTTATTGTGAACAAACCAGAGGGGATGAAAACGCATGGTAATCAGCCAAACGAAATCGCCCTTCTTAACCATGTCAGTGCCTATGTTGGCCAAACCTGCTATGTCGTTCATCGACTGGACATGGAAACCAGTGGTTTGGTTCTCTTTGCCAAAAATCCTTTTATCCTGCCTATTCTCAATCGCTTACTGGAGAAAAAAAAGATTTCTAGGGAATACTGGGCACAGGTCGACGGACATATCAACAGCAAAGAACTTGTTTTCAAAGACAAAATTGGGCGTGATCGCCATGATCGTAGAAAAAGAATAGTTGATGCAAAAAATGGGCAATATGCTGAAACACATGTAAGCAGGTTAAAGCAATTTCCCAACAAAACAACTCTTGTTCGTTGCAAACTAAAGACAGGTCGAACACATCAAATCCGTGTCCACCTTTCTCATCATAACTTCCCAATTCTGGGCGACCCTCTCTATAATACTCAATCAAAAACAAGCAGACTCATGCTTCATGCCTTTCGACTTTCCTTTACCCATCCACTTACTTTAGAAAAGTTAAGTTTCACTACCCTTTCCGATACATTTGAAAAAGAATTAAAAAAGAATGGATGATTGTGTCATCCATTTTTTAATATTTAAAAAGCAAGACCAGCGGCCTTGCTTTTTTATCTACTCATGAATTATTTAGCGATTTTTGCGAAGTATTCAAGAGTACGAACAAGTTGTGCAGTGTATGACATTTCGTTGTCGTACCATGATACAACTTTAACCAATTGTTTACCGTCAACGTCAAGAACTTTAGTTTGAGTTGCGTCAAACAATGAACCGTAAGACATACCTACGATATCTGAAGATACGATTGGATCTTCTGTGTAACCGTATGATTCGTTTGAAGCTGCTTTCATAGCTGCGTTCACTTCATCAACAGTAACGTTCTTTTCAAGAACTGCTACCAATTCAGTAACTGATCCAGTTGGAGTTGGAACACGTTGTGCAGATCCGTCAAGTTTACCGTTCAATTCTGGGATTACAAGACCGATAGCTTTTGCAGCACCAGTTGAGTTAGGAACGATGTTTGCAGCACCAGCGCGAGCACGGCGAAGGTCACCACCACGGTGTGGTCCGTCAAGGATCATTTGGTCACCAGTGTAAGCGTGGATAGTAGTCATCAATCCTTCAACAACACCAAAGTTGTCTTGAAGAGCTTTAGCCATTGGAGCCAAGCAGTTTGTAGTACATGAAGCACCTGAGATAACTGTTTCAGTACCGTCAAGAACGTCGTGGTTAGTGTTGAATACAACTGTTTTAACGTCGTTTCCACCAGGAGCAGTGATAACAACTTTTTTAGCTCCACCAGCGTGCAAGTGTTTTTCAGCAGCTGCTTTCTTAGCAAAGAAACCAGTAGCTTCAAGAACGATTTCTACACCGTCGTTAGCCCAGTCGATTTGTTCTGGATCACGTTCAGCAGAAACTTTGATGAATTTACCGTTAACTTCAAATCCACCTTCTTTAACTTCAACAGTACCGTCGAAACGACCTTGAGTTGTGTCGTATTTCAACAAGTGTGCAAGCATAACTGGATCTGTAAGGTCGTTGATACGAGTAACTTCAACACCTTCTACGTTTTGGATACGACGGAAAGCAAGACGACCGATACGTCCGAAACCGTTAATACCAACTTTAACTACCATTAGTGATTTCCTCCTTATGAAAATCATGAAATTTTTATTGTGAAAAGAGTAACTTGAATCACTACAAATCACCTTTCAACAAACCTATTATATAACTATTTAAGTTTAATTGCAAGTACGGGCGTTGTTTTTTATCTATACCCCACTTATTTTTCTTTCTCCTTTGTAAGCCTATACTGCTGTCTTTCTTTGTCTACCTAGTCATTTCCCACTTTCCTTTTCAGATGAAAAGTGAAAATTGAAAAGATAAAAATTATTTTCAATCTTCCAATTTTACAAAAAAGAGACAGGAAATTCCTGCCTCTAGGCTGATAACAATTATTTACGGCGTCCTGGTCTTTCTTTGTAGCCATAGTAAGAATCTTCGATGATTTCTTGCATATGGTCAACCATTGGAAGACGTGGGTTAGCTGGTGAACATTGGTCTTCGTAAGCAAGGAAGGCCAATTCACGAGAATGTTCTTTCCATTCTTTTTCATCAATTCCTTGTGCTTTGAAGTTCATTTGGATACCTACGCGCTCACCAAGTTCGTAGACAGCTTTTGCGTAAGATTCCACACCTTCTTCTGGAGTAGAAGCTGGAAGTCCAAGCATGCGTGCGATATCTTGGTATTTTTCATCTGCACGGTAGTAGTTGTACTTAGGCCATGTTGCTGTCTTAGCTGGACGTGTACCGTTGTAGCGGATGACATATGGAAGCAAGATTGCATTTGTACGACCGTGGATTGTGTGGAATTGCGCACCAATCTTATGAGCCATTGAGTGAGAAATACCTAGGAAGGCATTGGCAAAAGCCATACCAGCGATTGTTGAAGCGTTATGCATTTTCTCACGTGAGTGGAAGTCTGCATTCTTAACTGAACTTTCAAGGTTTTCAAATACAAGCTTGATGGCTTGAAGTGCAAGACCGTCAGTGTAGTCGCTAGCCATTTGTGATACGTAAGCTTCAGTCGCGTGAGTCAATACGTCCATACCAGTGTCCGCAGCAACAAATCCAGGAACTGTCAATACCAAAGCAGGGTCTACGATTGCCACAGTTGGTGTCAATGAGTAGTCAGCGATTGGGTATTTACGGTTATTTGCTTTATCAGAGATAACGGCAAATGGTGTTACTTCAGATCCTGTACCAGATGTAGTTGGAATCGCGATGAATTTAGTCTTCTTACCAAGCAATGGGAATTTGAAGGCACGTTTACGGATATCCATGAATTTTTGTACAAGGTCACGGAAGTCCACTTCTGGTTGTTCGTAGAAGAGCCACATTACTTTAGCAGCATCCATTGGAGATCCACCACCAAGAGCGATGATTGTATCTGGTTTGAAGGCACGCATGATTTCAGTACCACGTTCAACTGTAGTGATATCTGGATCTGGTTCTACATCAGCAAAGATTTGGTAAACAACCTTATTGCGACGAAGATCAAGTTGTTCGATGATACGATCAAGGAAACCAAGCTCTACCATGGCATGGTCAGTAACGATCATGACACGTTCAACGTCACGACATTTTTGAAGGTATTGAATTGAATCACGTTCAAAGTATGTTTTTGAAGGAAGTTTCATCCATTGCATGTTATTTCTCCGTCTTCCGACTTTTTTGATATTCAAAAGGTTAATGGCACTAACGTTATCCCCAACTGAGTTGCGTCCGTAAGAACCACATCCGAGTGTCAATGATGGCAAGAAGGCATTGTAAACGTCCCCGATACCACCGAAAGTAGAAGGTGAGTTACAGATAACACGAATAGCTTTAACAGCTTTACCAAATTCTTTAGTCAATTCTTCATCAGCTGTGTGGATAGCTGCTGAGTGCCCAAGACCGTTAAATTCAACCATTTGACGAGCCTTAGTAATACCATCTTCACGGCTTTCAGATTTCAAAACTGCGATAACTGGTGACAATTTTTCACGAGTCAATGGCTCGTTTTCACCAACTTCTTTACATTCTGCAGCAAGAATGTTTGTTCCTTCTGGAACTGTAAATCCTGCTTGCTCTGCAATCCAAGTTGCTGGTTTACCAACGATGTCAGCGTTCAATTTCGCACCAGCACAGTTTTTGCTGTTTGCTTTCACGCCGAAGCAGAATTCTTCAAGAAGAGCTTTTTCTTTTTTGTTTACAAAGTAAGTGTGGTAAGATTTGAACTCTGCTACAAATTCATCGTAAATTTCTTTATCAATGATAACCGCTTGTTCAGATGCACAGACCATACCATTATCAAATGATTTAGACATAACGATATCGTGTGCTGCTTGACGGATGTTTGCTGATTTTTCAACATAAGCTGGAACGTTTCCGGCACCTACCCCAAGAGCTGGTTTACCACATGAGTATGCGGCTTTAACCATGGCATTACCACCTGTTGCAAGGATTGTCGCAACACCTTCGTGGTTCATAAGGGCACTAGTTGCTTCCATAGATGGTTCAGTGATCCACTGTACGCAGTTTTCAGGAGCTCCTGCTTTAATCGCAGCATCACGAACGATTTGAGCTGCGTGAGCTGATGATTCTTGAGCTGATGGGTGGAAGGCAAAAACGATTGGATTACGTGTCTTCAATGAAATCAATGATTTGAAGATTGCTGTTGATGTTGGGTTTGTTGTTGGAGTGATACCACAGACAACACCAACTGGTTCAGCAATAAGAGTCAAACCTGTTACATCGTCTTCTTCGATAACGCCAACTGTCTTAGTGTGGCGCATGTTGTTTACTACGTGTTCACAAGCAAACAAGTTCTTAGTTGCTTTATCTTCAAATACACCACGTCCTGTTTCTTCAAAGGCATGTAAAGCCAATTCTCCGTGGGCATCCAAAGCTGCCACTGACGCTTTAGCTACGATGTAGTCGACCTGTTCTTGGTCGAGTTTACGCATTTCCTCAAGAGCAACTAAAGCTTTTTGCACCAAGCCATCGACATGCTTTTCAGCAGCGAGTTTCTTTTCTTCTGGTGTCACAGTTTTTTTATCAGCCATATTTTCCTCCATAGCTTTCAAGGATCGATATCCTTTGTTAATTTTTTCACAAGTTTATTATAACGCATTATTTCAACTTTGTAAACAGTTTCATAAACATTTCACAAAGAATTTTTTATTGTTTGTGAATTTTTTCTCATTTTCTTTACTTATCAAGTTTTTTCTTTAGAGTTTGTGAAATGAATTTCAAATATTTTTTTATTTCACAAGCTTGATTGGAAGAGGAACTTGGAAAGAGATAGATTTTCTAGTAAGCGCTTACTTTTAGATGATAACAATACCTCCTTTGATAAGGAGGCTTTATTTTTGTTGAAAAACGCCTTGTTTAAAAGTCCCTTCATAAACAACTTCTTGTTCTGTTGTTAGTTTTCCTTTTCCTTCAGCCTGACCATTTACAAAATCGCCTTCGTAGGTCCAGCCTTCTTTAGATTGAAAGGTACCTTTTCCGTTGAAGGCTCCATTGTTGAAACCACCTGTATATTGGTCCCCATTTTGGAAGGTAATGGTTCCTTGGCCATTCATTTTACCACGTACAAGACTGCCGTCGTAAACAATCGTTCCATTATCAAGCTTTAGAACGCCTTTTCCGGGAATATTTAGAAAAAAGACGAGTACGGCACAAAAAACAATGGTAACTACTGCCAAAAGCTCTAAACGTGGACGAGTCAGATAGACACGATACTTTTCGTAAAAATTCTTAAGATTTTCCATCTTCACTCTCCTTCTCTAAACGTTCTAACCATGCTTGACACCCCTCTTGAACACGCTGATAGGTTTCCTCAAAATCTCCTGTATACCAAGGATCTGGAACACTTTCAGATGCAAATGAGTAAATCTTATCTTGACAGTCTACTGGACACATCTGACGTAGGTCAGAAACATTTGAAGCGTCCATTCCGATAATATAATCAAAGGCTTCAAAATCTTCCTTACTAATCTGAAGCGATGTCTTGCCTTTATCATAAGGAATCTCATACTGTTGAAAAATCCCTTGAGTTCCCTTATGAATCGGATTGCCATGTTCCCAAGAAGAAGTCGCTCGACTTTGGATTTCATAATTATCTGTCATTGATTTCATAACAAACTCAGCCATAGGACTACGGCAAATATTCCCCAGACAGACAAAGACTAGTTTTTTCATCCCATTTCCTTTCTTTTATAGAAAAACGGGAGTTAGTAATCCCGTCTTATTTTTCAATTGCGCCTTCTAGTGAAGCTGTTTCTTTCAGCGGTAATACGGTCTTGATAGCAGCTAGTTCAAAAGTCAAGTAAACTCCATCTACATCAAGAACAATCGTTCTCTTCTCAGTATCTACTTCATCGACTGTTCCGTAAAGTCCACCGATTGTAATCACTTCATAGCCTTTTTGCAGTTTATTTAAGCTTTCCATACGTTTTTGTGCTTGTTTCTTTTGAGAGCGTTGCATAAAGAACATCAAGCCCAACATCGCTACAAGCATAATTAAAAATGTATAATTTGGATTCATTTTCTTCTCCTTTGTCTTTTACATAGGACTACTATATCAAATTTCAGCTACTTTTACAAGGTTGTACCTTGCTTTTCTAATAAGAAAAACCAGAGCTTGCGCCCTGATTTTTAGGATTATTTCAAGTTTTGAACGACTTTTACAAGATTTTCAACTGTAAAGCCATATTCTGCCAATACTTTTGGTGCTGGGGCAGAGGCTCCAAAGGTATCAATACCGAGAACAGCACCATCTAGTCCAACATATTTGTACCAGTTTTGACTTGCACCCATTTCGACTGCAACACGACGGCGAACTGCATTTGGAAGAATTTCTTCCTTGTAAGCTGCATCTTGTTTATCAAAGACATCTGTAGATGGCATGCTGACTACACGAACTTTTGCGCCTTGACTAGCCAATTCTTTGGCAGCTGAGACAGCAAGATTAACCTCTGAACCTGTCGCAATCAAGATGGTATCAAAGTCTGCTGCATTTTCATAGACAACATAAGCACCTTTAGCAACCTTGTCGAAGTCTGTTCCTTCTTCAACAGTCAAGTTTTGACGTGTCAAGACAAGGGCAGTTGGTGTTTTTTCGCTTGTCACTGCAAGGTACCAAGCTGCTTGCGTTTCACGCGCATCTGCTGGACGGAAAACATTCAGATTTGGCATGGCACGAAGACCTGCTAAATGCTCAACTGGTTCATGAGTTGGACCGTCTTCCCCAACTGCGATTGAATCGTGGGTAAAGACATAAGTCACAGGAAGCCCTTGCAAGGCTGACAAGCGGACAGCTGCCTTCACATAGTCAGAGAAGACGAAGAAGGTTCCACCGTATACACGAAGTCCACCGTGAAGGGCCATCCCGTTCAAAATCGTTCCCATTGCAAATTCACGAACACCAAACTGAATGTTACGGTTCAAACGATTGGCATCGTCTTGAAGTCCGTCAGTCTTGATGTAAGTCATGTTTGAGTGAGCGAGGTCAGCTGAACCTCCTAAGAAGGTTGGCAACTTAGCTGCCACAACATTCAAGGCATCCTGACTCGAGTTACGAGTTGCTTGAGAGAAGCCATTTTCTAAGGCTGGGAAGTCTGCTGGAGTCACTTCAACTGGATCGCGTCCTTCGATGATAGCTTCGACTTCTGCTGCCAATTCTGGGTAAGCTTCTTTATAATCAGCAACTAATTTAGCCCAAGCTTGATAAGCTGATGCACCACGGTCTGCAACATGTTCTTTGAAATCAGCATAAACTTCAGCTGGAATTTCAAATGGTTCGTAGTCCCAACCAAGAGCTTGACGAGTAGCTGCAGTTTCATCTGCTCCAAGAGGAGCACCGTGTACGGCATTAGTTCCTTGTTTATTTGGAGAACCGTATCCAATAACAGTCTTCACTTCAATCAAAGATGGCTTGCCTGAAGCTTTAGCCGTTTCGATAGCAGCATGGATGGCTTCCAAGTCTGTTCCATCTTCAACCAAGGCAGTATGCCAACCGTAGGCATTGTAACGGTCACGAACGCTTTCTGTAAAGGAATCCTTTGTCTCACCATCCAAGTTGATGTCATTTGAATCATAAAGGACAACCAACTTATCTAGTTTTTGCAAGCCTGCGTACGAAGCTGCCTCGCTTGAGACACCTTCCATCAAGTCTCCGTCTCCACAGATAACGTAAGTATAGTGGTCAAAGATATTGTAGCCTTCACGGTTATATTTGGCTGCTAGGAAACGTTCTGCTTGGGCAAAACCAGTGGCAGTTGAAATCCCTTGACCTAGAGGACCTGTCGTAGCATCAATCCCTGCTGTATGGCCAAATTCTGGGTGACCTGGTGTTTTTGAACCCCATTGACGGAAGCTCTTGATCTCATCCATGCTGACATCTTTAAAACCAGAAAGGTGAAGAAGAGCATAAAGGAGCATTGAACCATGACCAGCTGAAAGAATAAAACGGTCGCGGTTAATCCAGTTTGGTTGAGCTGGATTGATACGAAGTTGTTTTGTAAAGAGGCTGTAAGCCATCGGAGCTGCTCCCATAACCACACCTGGGTGACCTGAGTTGGCTTTATTAATGGCGTCAATACCTAGGAAACGAATTGCATTAACAGATAGATTTGACATAGAATTTCCTTTCTATTTGAGGTGATTATTGAATCACACATTCTATTTTACTATTATATGAAAATTATCCGTATCATGCAACATACGGATAACCTCCAAAGAATATTTTTATATTATAGCAAAGCTTTAAATTGAATGTTAGAGTCTTGTTCAAAACAATCATCAAAACCACGTGGATGATGGTATTCTACTAAGTGTTGATCTTGAGGATAAGTGTACTTACCGCCAACTTCCCAGATAAATGGATGGAAATCGTATTGCAAGCGATCTTTTCTCATTTTCCAAAGTTCTAGAATCTCATTAGTAGAAGCCATGAAGTTAGACCAGATATCATAGTGAACTGGGATAATGACTTTAGTACGCAGATTTTCTGCCATACGAAGAAGGTCGATAGATGTCATTTTATCTTGGATACCTACCGGATTTTCACCATAGTTATTCAAAGCAACATCAATTTTAAAGTCTTTACCATGTTTTGCAAAATAGTTTGAGAAGTGAGAATCTGCACCATGATAGATGGTTCCACCTGGTGTTTCAAAGATATAGTTAACAGCCTTTTGAGCCATTTCTTCATCTGTAACAGCTAAGCCAGCAAGTTCACCGCCTGTCTCATCAGCACCGTTCACTGGAAGAGTTACCAAGCAAGTACGGTCAAATGATTCTACTGCATGAATCTTCATATCTTTTAATTCGATAGTGTCACCTGGTTTAACAACGATGATACGTTCTTTTGGAACACCCCATCCTTCCCAGATTCGTCCACAGTGGTAAGGACCGATAAACTTAACATGCTCTAACTTAGGATTGTTGAGAATTGCTGCAGCTGTGTATGGGTCGATATGATCACTATGGAAGTGTGAAACTAAGTAATAGTCTAGTTCGTTGATAGCAAATGGATCGATAACCATTGGCTGAACACGCAAGTTTGGTTGCAACTTACGAACACCTGCCATATTTGCCATTTGGTGCCCACGAACCATATCTTTCACTTTTTTGGTTGATTTTCCACGGTTTGACCAAAGGTCCATGACAACGTTAGCACCACCTGGTGTCTTAATCCAAGTACCACAGTTGCCTAGCCACCACATGGCAAAGTTGCCTTCAGGTACGACTTCTTCTTCGATTTCTTCGTTCAACCATGTTCCCCACTCTGGGAAAGTAGCTAAAATCCATGACTCTCTTGTAATTTCTTTGACGTTTGGCATATGTTGCCTCCTTTGGATATAATTGTTATCTTTGAGATTAGTATACCACCCTTCAAAATACTAAAAAAGACCAAGAAAAACACAGGTTTGTGTTCATCATTGGACTGTCCTTCAAATATCTTCCAAAAAAGCTTGAACTACTATTTCTTGATTTATAAGTGTTTGAACCTCTTCTTGGAACTTACTAGCCAACTTGCTGTCTACAATATAAGACGAAATAAGACTGGAAAGATTTTCACTGAAACTTTTGCTCTCATTACGAAATATATTGTGTTTAAGATAGTCTAGCATTTTCAAAATATCTTCTGCTTCAAGGATAGGATTAACTCTTAAAATCGGAAATCTGCTATCCAAATCATCATTAGTAGTAATCACTACATCAACTTGTGCAATATCTTCCACACTCTTAAATTGTTCTGTTGTAAATACAGTGCCAATTTGCTCATTTGGAAAATAAAGTTTGCATTGTTTCAGCAAAAGTCTCGAAACCGCAACACCTTCATCACAAACGAGATAAACTTTTTTCATATTTTTTTGAGACGATGGTGTATACTTTAAAAATCCTCCAATATGAATCGTCAAATAGGCAATATCATCGTCTGTTAGCCGAATAAACCATGCTCCTTCTAAAATTTCCGCAGATTTTCTAGTGACTAAAAATAATTCTCCATACTTGGATCGAATTTGTTTTGTTAGAGGATTTTTAGAAAAAATACCGTAAGTCTTTCTAAATAACAAGGCTTTACAGTGGATCATCAAATTTCGTAATAAATCATCCTTGTTCTCAATCTCCATTCGGATTTGTGATTCAAAATACCAGATAAATTCTTCTAAAGCAAGTTTTAATTGCCGAAAATCATCACTTTCTGCATGAATATCCAAATCTTTACGATAGGAGAGGAGAAGAACAGCTACAAGAGAAACTTCAAGTTCTGACAAAGAAATTTCAAACTTTTGAAACAACCGTTCTCCTAATTTCTTAGACACCTGATACTCTATTCTTTTTCTTATCAAAGAAAATTCTTTCTCTATATCCTGATGTCTTTCTTGATACTGTTCAACATTATGACAGCTTAACAGCAAATAAGGTAGAACCTGCAACATAAAAGTTACTTCATGATGGTTTATTTTCTTCCCTAAATCTTGTTCAACTAAAGGAACCTGTTCCTTAAAAAATTGGTTCATTTCAACAGAAAGCAAACACTCATCATCTAACCTCTCTTTCATCTTATCTTCTAAAATAGATACAAAAGTGGCATTCTCTTCCATAAAAATATGATATAGAAGCGATTGAAGATACTGAATTTTATTAAGAGGGTGGGCATAAAGGTGGTATCCTTGTGACTTGCTCACTTGCAAGGTCACCTGATATTGTTCCAAAGTTAGTTGATAACGAATACTATTCAAATCATTGAGAACAGTATTCCTAGATACCTCTGTTAACTCCATCAATTTTTCAATCGTAATACGTTCTTTAGAAATACCTATCCATAGTAACATTATCATCATACGTTCATGCGCACTCATGATATAATCGTACGAATCTACTTCCGATAATAGTTCACAACAAGCATCTCTCTGCTCTTCCGTTAAGTGAATACCAATTCGTGGAATACTAATGATGTGAAGCGCCTCGTCACCCAAAGCAGCATTGATTTTGTCAATGTGATAATAAATTTTCCTTCTTGACTCTTTCAAATCTTTCGAAATCGCCATAATCGTTTTGGACGTTTCTTGATCCATCAAATATTGAAGTAAATCACAACTTGCCTTATCCAGTACCATATTTCATACTCCTCTATCAATCAACTGCCTTGAAAACAACTTTATAATAGTACCACATTCACTAACGCATTTCAATTATCAACAGTAGTCTCTTAATAACGAATGCTTACAATTACAAAAGCGAGGCTGGGATCGAAAGGTCCTAGCCTCTTTTCAATTCAATTTCTTATTTCTTTTGACCGTAATAAGCATTTGGTCCATGCTTACGTTGGTAGTGCTTTTCTAGAATGTACTGGGGAGCAGGTTCAACTCTTGGATTGATTTGTTCTGTAAAGCGATTCATCTTTGATACTTCCTCTAGTACGACGGAGTGATAAACAGCATTCTCTGGATTTTTGCCCCAGGTGAATGGACCGTGATTGCGTACAACAATACCTGGTACTTCAATAGGATTGAGACCACGACGCTCAAATTCTTCTACGATAACCAAGCCAGTATCTTTTTCATATGCTACTTCTACTTCATCTTTGGTCAAACTACGAGCGCAAGGGATTGAACCGTAGAAATAATCTGCATGGGTTGTTCCATAGAAAGGAATATCACGTCCAGCCTGTGCCCAACCAACTGCTTCTGTCGAATGGGTGTGGACCACACTACCAATCTCTTGCCATGCCTTATATAACTGCACATGAGTTGGGAGGTCAGAAGATGGTCTTAAATCTCCTTCTAGAACTTGGCCATCCAAGTCCGTCACCACCATGTTTTCAGGTGTCAATTCGTCATAATTTACGCCTGATGGTTTAATAACAATGACACCTAGTTCGCGATTGACTTCCGATACATTTCCCCAGGTAAATTTAACAAGTCCATGTCTTGGTAATGATTGATTGGCATTACAGACTCGTTTACGCATATCGTTTATTACTTGATTCATCTTACATCAAACCTGCTTTCTTAATTAGTGGGTAGAGAAAAGCTTGCGCCTCTTGAATGACTGCGCGTGTTTCTTCTACAGTTTCACAATTTTCAGACCACATTTCGATTAGGAAAGGTCCATTATAATTGGTTTGTTTTAAAATATCGAAAGCTTCTTCCCATTTGACACAACCTTGCCCAAAAGGTACATCTCGGAACTGGCCCTTTGAACTTTCTGTCACTGCATAAGTATCCTTGAGATGGAGAGCTGCGATGGCATGATGCCCAAGATAAAATTCACTATAGACATCATTATGCCATGCAGATACATTACCAATATCTGGGTATACAAAGAGGTAGGGAGAGTCAATCTCTTTTTCTACAGCCAAGTATTTTTCGATGCTATTGATGAAAGGATCATCCATAATTTCAATAGCAAGTACCACCTGAGCCTCTTCAGCCCAGTCACAAGCTTTTCTCAAATTTTTGATAAAACGTTGGCGTGTCTGGGGTGACTTTTCCTCATAATAAACGTCGTAACCAGCTAATTGAATAGTACGAACTCCCAAGTCTTGGGCTAATTCAATACATTTTTTCATGAGTTCTAGAGATTTTTCCTCTATAACTGGATCATTTGATCCCAATGGGTAGCGACGATGGCCTGAAAAACAGATAGAAGGAATACGAACACCAGTTTTATAGATTGCTTTGACAACTTCCAAACGCTCGTCCTTGCTCCAGTCCAGTCTTGCTAAACGCTCGTCACGTTCATCAATAGACATCTCGACAAAATCAAAGCCTAACTCCTTGGCAAAATTTAAACGTTCTAGCCAAGTAAAGTGTGTCGGGGTTGCTTTTTCATAAATTCCAATTGGACGTGCCATGGTTTACCCCCAAATTCGTCTGATTTCATCCTTGAAGGCACGCGCTGCTCCTGCTGGATCCGCAGCTTCTGTAATTCCACGACCTGCGATGAAGGTAAAGACATCAACGCCTTCAAATAGTTTGAGAGTATCTACATCTAGACCACCTGTTACAGACACACGGAAGCCCATGTCGATGAGTTTTTTAACCTTATTAAGGTCTTTTTCACCCCAAGTCTCACCAGCAAGAAGTGCATCACGAGATTGGTGATAAATAGCTTGTGAGATACCAGCATCTAGCCAAAGCTGAGCTTGTTCAAAAGTCCAATCGCCATAAAGTTCAATCTGGATTTCGCCTCGGTCTCCACGTTCAGCCGTGATAGCCTTTAGAGCCGCTTCCATAGTAGGGATAGTTGCACAACAGATACAAGTCATCCAATCGGCACCACGAACGGCATTATTTTTGGCAACTGTTCCACCAGCATCGGCACATTTTGTGTCTGCCACAATAATCTTATCTGGAAAAAGGCTTCGCAAGACTTCAACCAGTTCACTTCCAACTTGTAATAAGCAAACAGTTCCAGCTTCGATAATATCTACTTCCTGACCAACAGAAACAGCTGCTTTAATCGCTCCTTGCAAGTCTGAATGATCTAATGCAACTTGTAAATTAGGTATTCTTTTTGTCATCTCTTTATTCCTCTTTCTAACTTTCCAAATCCAATCCCTCGAGATAAGGGCTATCCTTAGATTCTTCAATCATCGCCAAGACATCTTCCTTAGTCTGGCAAGCCTGTAAACGTGCGATAGAATCTTCTAATTCAAACAAGGCAATAATCTGTGGAATGGCTACACTTGTGTGAATTTTTGAGCTTGTTGCTGCTAGTGCCAACAAAACTGAAACTACTTTCCCATCTGAAAATACAACAGGATTTTGTAAGGTGATCAATGAAAAGGCATCTCTTTGCACTCCAGCTTCAGGTCTAGCATGGGGCATAGCCATACCTGGCATTAAGATATAGTATGGGCCATACTCTTCAGTCGATTCGATAATAGCATCGTAATACTCTGGCAAAATTGCTCCACTTTCAATCAAGGGATCTACTGCTACCTTGACTGCTTCTTTCCAGTCTTTAGCTTCTAAACCTAGTCGGATCGAGTCATTGTCAATTAAAGCTTGTTTTAAATTCATATCTGCCTCCTTTATTTAAAGAGGGAGAAGGACAGAAACGATGACTCTCAGTTTCTATCCAGCCCCCTCCAACCTTTTACTGTAGTGCTTGACTGAGTTTTTCAGTGATTTCTTTATCATCCATCAAGTTGTCAAGCCCAATTAACTTCCCATTAGTTCGCCCTTCCAATTCTTGGATCAAATGAAGAGAAGCGATTACGATGTCATATCCTGCTGCTAAACCTTTAGCTTCACCGACACTGCATGAATTGACTGTAAAATCTGTTTGATTAAGCTTACGGAGAGCATTTTCAACCTTCATCTTGATAACCATTGATGAACCCATTCCATTTCCGCACGCTGCTAATACTTTAACCATTTTATTTCTCCTTTTTCTAGATACTAAGCTTCTTCTTGAACTTCACCGTTGTAATATTTCTCTTTATCTCTTGCTTTGGCAAATTGAAGTTGAGGAATAACAAGCAAGAAGAGACACACAAGTACATAACCAACAATACCGAGGTATTTGAAAATATATCCAAATCCAAGCCATGGGAATTCAAAGTCGATATTTCCATGGTAACCACCATAAGATGCTAAATCAAGAAGAGCTACACAGAGAGCTCCTAAAGCAACTTGGAGAACACCTGAGATGAAGGATAGGATAACAGCCGCTTTCCATCCGCCGCGTTTATCAGCGTAGACCGCAATGGCTGCATTGTCAAAGAACACTGGTACAAATCCTGTAATAATAAGAATCGGATTTTTAAAGACGATAAGCAAGACAATTGTGATCAATTGACCAATCAAACCAAAGGCAAATCCTGACAAGACAGCGTTTGGAGAACCAAATCCATAAGAAGCTGCAACGTCAACCGCTGGGAATGAACCTGGCAACAATTTGTTTGAAATACCTTGGAAGGCATTTGTCAACTCAGATACGAACATGCGGACACCTTGCATCAAAACGAACAAGTAAACTGAGAAGGTGAAGGCTGTTTGGATAATGTACATAAAGAAATCTTGTTTAGCAGGATTGAATAGAGTTCCTGAAGTGATGACTTCTTTATTAGACATAATGTCTGGACCCAAGATTAAAAGAATGGCTCCGAAGAATACGAGCATCAAGGTAGCAGATGCAACAACTGTATCGTGGAAGATGGAGAGGAACTTAGGCAATTTAAGATTATCTAGGCTTTCTTCTTTCTTACCAAAGCGTCCTGCTATTTTATCTACAAACCAGATTGCAAATTGTTGTTGGTGACCAATCGCAAATCCGCCACCACCAGTCAAGCGTTGAGTTGCTTCAACAGTCATATTTGAACTAACTGCCCAGTAAAGGCCACAGATGATACCGATTGCTGCTGTACCGTAAGCATTGCGCAATTGTGGTACTAAGAATAGAACCATAAGAGATACAGTTGCAGCTTGTTGTACCATGATATGACCAGTAATAAAGAGAGTTCTTACCTTCGTAATCTTGCGAAGAGCCACAAGCAAGATATTTATTCCAAAACCAATCAATAGAGCTGTAGTTGCAGTTCCAACAAAATCTGGAAACTCTGCCGCAATTTTGTTGTTTGCTGCAGCAAGTCCAAAGTAAGGGTCGATAACCGCTGCACCAATTTGGAATTTGTAGTTAAGAGCTGCCAAGATTGGACGGAAGGTTGTAACCAAACCACCAGCACCCACGTTGAGCAACATATACCCTACTGTTGCTTTAACGAAACCTGAGAAAACGTCATGAGCAGGTTTTTTCAAAAGTGCATATCCTATTAGCACCAATAAACCTACGAAAAATGCGGGATTCTGCAAAATATTGCTAGAAAACCAATTTAGAACACTTGAAATGACTTCCATAATCGTTCTCCTTTTGAATTGTTTTTGTAAGTTTATTATATACTTTGAAAGCGGAAACAAAAAGACCAAGAATTACACAGCAGACTGTTCACTCTTGGACTGTATGATTTATGATATTTTACGGATTATCTGATTTTCTTGTAGCTAAATAATAGGGAAGAATTGTAGAATAAGACTTCAATAGGCCTTCTACAATTTCTTCTTCAGATGAGTTTTCTGTCACAGAAACATCTACCTTCACTAAAACTTTTCGAACTTCCTGACTTCTCACCTTATCACGCAAAGTACGACGATTTTCTTCGCTCGCCTCCCACCGTTGACTTTGGCCATCAGAGTAGGCTAAATAATAAATCCCTTCTACCGCTGGAATTTCTAGGACCTTGGCCTGCTTTCCTAAAGTTTGCTCATCTTTCTTGCGCTCGATGAAACTGACTTCTAGTGAGACTCCAAAATCAGAAGGACTTCCATACAAACGAAGAGCCAACATAGGTTCTGTCACTTTCCCCTCACGCTGTATATAAGCCCAGAAGTGTGGTCGCAAGCGCTGCGCTTGGTTCATCCACTGGCTAGTCTGTTGGAGTTGCCATTCTGGATGGCTTGCTTGAAAGGCTTTGGCTAACTCTGTAAAAGCCTTTCTGGCCTCTTGACCTTTGTGGCGAAATGCCATCATTTTCTCTCGTTCTTCTCCCGCTTTATCAGGATTACGGTACTGTAAACCTGCAAAGTCTAGATAGTCTCTTATCTTATTCAACATTAATTTAATCTCCTCCAGCTAGCAAAAAATCAGGATAATCCTGATTTTACTTATTCTGTATCTACAACGACATAGCGATTTGGCTCATCACCCTCAGAGTAACTAGTCACACCATCCATACGTGAAATAATACGATGGATAATCTTACGTTCGCTATTTGACATAGGATCTGTTTGATGGCTGCGACCTTCTTCTAAAACACGAGTCGCCAATTTTTGAGCATAGGTCTGCAAGACTTCTGCACGGTGTTCAACGTAATCATTGACATTTATAGTGATGTAGAAGGTTCTTGAATAGCGGTTGTACAGATAATTTTGAGCCAATAACTGCAAGGCCTTCAAAACTTTACCATGGTAACCGATAATACGACCTGGCTCATTGGTATCAATTTGTAAATTGATGCTACGACGGTTATAATCATTTGAAATCGTCGCCTCAACGTCCATATCATCAATGATTGTTTGGACATAAGTCGTGACTTCCGTAGCTACTTGTTCAATGTCAAAACTCGGTTCAACTTTTAAGCCCAGATCTTCTAATTCTTGACTTTCAGTTTGTTCAGCTTGAGTCTCGACAATAGGAGTTTCTACTTCTTCTCCGAAACCAGCTTCTTCAAGCTGTAATTCATTTAAAATCTCAATATGCCCAGTTTCTTCTAAGATAGTGCTTGCATGTTTTTCATTTTTCAAGATTTCAGCCTTGACTTCATCAGAAACCCCTTGGCCTTCTTCTTCAATCTTTTTAATTGCTTCTACAACATGACCCAAATCAACGGTTGCTTCACTGACTGTTTTGACTGGTTCATTTTGTTCATTGATTTCTTTAGGAACACCCTTTACAGCTTGTTGATTGGCTTTAATGACAGTTGTTTCACTAATAGCTTCAATATCAACTTGAGCTGGTTTTTTACCAAATAAACCAAGAAAGCCATTTTTTTCACGAGAAATGACTTTGATGTGAGCCTTCAGTCTTGGGATATCTAATTCTTTCAATCCTTTCTGGATTGCTTCTTCAACAGTTGAACCCGTAAATACTACCATTACCAGATTCCTCCTTATTATTTCGTTTTCTGAGCCTTTTTCTTGGCTTTTCTTTTTCTATTTTCCAAATCTTTCTGTGCCTGTACTACGGCCTCACGCTCTGCAATAATCTTGAATGGATTGTTCAAGAAATAGGTTTGCAAGACTTGATAAGCATTGGACACTGTCCAGTAGAGGGCGACTCCACCTGGTGCATAAACTGCAAAGATAAAAATCAAGACTGGAATCCCATACATCATCGCAGTCGTAGCGCCATTACGCTCAGACAAGGCTTTGTTGGACAACCAGGTACTTAAAAAGGTAAATACAGCTGCTAAAATCGGAAGAACAAGAGTTGTATCCACACCACCAAGGTTAATCCATAAGAAATGACCTGTCTTTAAAAAATCAACTCTTGATAAGGCTTGGAACAAGGCCAAGATAAGCGGCATCTGAATTAAAATCGGCCAAAGAGAATCTGACTGTCTGACACCCATTTCTTTAAAGACTTTACGCATTTCCTGCTCTAGCTTGGTTCTGCTTTCCATATCTCGACCCGGATATTGTTCTCGAAGCGCCTTAATGCGTGGTTGAGCTTCCTGCATTTTTCTGGATGCCACCATTTGCACTTGAAAGACTGGCAAGAGCACTGTACGAATCAAGATTGTAAAGAGAATAATCCCCACTCCGATACTGATATCAAACGATAAAAAGCGAATGATTTCCGCAAAGAAGTAAACAAATTTACTCCAAAAATCAGTCGAATCTGCTGTAATATCACTAGTTGTCCCATTTGTTGCACAGGCTGTCATGATAAATAGAGACAGTCCTAGCAAACTAGTCAACTGTAGTTTCTTTTTCACTCCCATTTCCTTCCTGGTAAATCTTTGATAATTTTAATACGTGGAGTAGATTTTTCTCCATCTCTGCGTATTCCAAGGTCTCAACCCCTTTTCGAGCAATGACAACAAAGTCGACATCTTCTACCAGACTCCCTTTTGCATTCTGAATAATATGCCGAATCCGTCGCTTGATTTGATTTCTAGTGACTGCATTCCCCAGTTTTTTGCTAACTGATAGACCTACTCGAAAATGGTTTTTCTGGTTTTCTAATTGGTAGACAACAAATTTGCGATTGGCAAAACTTGTTCCTTCCTTGAAAATCGCCTTAAAATCTTTCTCTCTTTTTACACGAAAGTTTTTCTTCAAAACTCAACTCCATCTATTAAATTACTACTATTATACCATATTTTTCAAAAAAGCCAATCATAGCAAGGTTTTGGACAATTTCATCAGAAAAAGAAGCTGGAAAAATCACTTTTCCAACTCCTTGTACGGAATATTTTTTCTAGTTTTACTTATTTTTTCAAGCGTTCAACGTCACGGGCAATGACTAATTCTTCATCTGTTGGAATAACCAAGACACGGATTTTCGCTGCATCTGTTGAGATGTCTCCTGTCACACCAAAGACGTTCTTTTCTGGGTCAACATCACAGCCAAACCACGAAATACCTGAGATAACATCTTCACGTACAACAGCTGCATTTTCTCCAATGCCTGCAGTAAAGATAATAGCATCTGCCCCGTTTAGGACTGCAAGGTATTGACCGATATGTTTTTGAATGCGATCAACATACATTTCATAGGCCAAAGTGGCATCGTGGTCCCCTTCTTCCATAGCAGCAATTACATCACGCATATCACTAGATTTACCTGAAACACCCATAAGCCCTGATTCACGATTAAGGACGCGACTAATGTCTTCAGGTGTGTTAAAGTCCTCTGTATATTGCATTAAGTAAGGAATGATAGCTGGGTCAACATCCCCTGTACGAGTTCCCATCATCACACCACCAAGTGGAGTGAAGCCCATTGAAGTATCGACAGATTGACCACCCTTAACAGCTGTAATAGATGCTCCATTACCGATGTGGCAAGTAATTAACTTCAAGTCTTCTAATGGACGTCCCAAGAGTTTTGCAGCTTCTCCTGCTACAAACTGGTGGCTTGTACCATGAGCACCGTATTTACGAACCTTGTTCTCTGTGTAATATTTTGTTGGTAGAGGGTAGCGATAAGCTTTCTCTGGCATACTTGTGTGGAATGAAGTATCAAAAACAACTACACTGGTAATATCTGGCAACAATTCCTTAAAGGCACGAACACCTGCTGCATTGGCTGGATTGTGGAGAGGAGCCAACAAACTCAACTCTTCAACTTTTTCTAAAACATCCCCTTCAACAACTGTTGATTCTTTGAAATATTCTCCACCGGCAACAACACGGTGGCCAACACCTGTAATCTCATCATAAGCCTTGATAATATCGAAACGGATCAAGTCATCCAATAAAATTTTAACGGCTTGTGTATGATTTTCGATATCCAAGATTTGTTGTTCTGAACGGCCATCAAATTTTACAGTTGAAATTGAATCTTTCAAACCGATACGTTCAATCAAGCCTTTCGCCAATACTTTTTCTTCTGGCATTAAGTATAATTGCCATTTTAAACTTGAACTTCCTGCATTGATTGCAATTGTTTTTGTCATAACATGATACCCCTTTTTAAGCGTTTTCATCTATTATAACAAAATCTATTTTATATTTCAGTACCTTGAGTCCATTTTTGAAAATTTTCTTTAAATTTCATTAAAACACTTGCATCTTGCAAGCTAGCAAGCGGATAAACAAAAGGTTCTACTGTAATGTCAGTTTTCTTTTGTAGGATAAAAATCGTCTTGGATTGTTTAGCACTGGCAAAGAGATTTTCAGGCAGGCTGATCATGGCAACCAGACTTGCTTCTGCTTTCATCCACCCTTTTAATAAATCACTTTGAGGACTGGTCAACAAATCACTCGGAGCGAGAAAAATAGCATAGCCATCTGATTTGAGGTACTTAAGTCCTTGTTCCATGAACAAGTGATGGGCGTAAGTATGTTCTTGACTAGAAGCAACCTGATGGCGTGACGCAACTGCGTCATCAGGATAATAGCCAACAGGCAAGTCGCTGATGACCACATCGCTTTCTTTGAGCATTTGTGGACGAATGGCATCTCCTTGGACAAAGCCAGCCTGCAAACCAATCACATCTGCCATGCTAGCTGCCAAATCAATCAGCAAATCATCCACTTCCATTCCCAAGTAATCCACTTTTTTATCAAGCGAGGTCAAGAAAGTAGCGCCCAGAATCCCCATCCCAGAACCCATTTCGAGGATAGTAATTTCCTCCTCTTTAAACAACTCTTCCACAATAAACACCAAAAGTAAAGCAATGGCATCTGGTGTAAACTGGTGATTGGCCTGTAGGGGCTCTGTCTGCCCAGCCTTCATCAAGAGAAACTGGTAGGTCTTGAGCCATTCTTCCTTGCGAAGCGCTAAACGCTTAAGGGCTTGATTATTCTCCTTGACCTGATTTAGCTCAGTCTCACCATCCAGATAGATGCTGTTTTGCTCCACCAAGGCGTCATAAAAATTGGTCGCCAAATCACTTTGGATAATTTGGACATTCTCTAATAAATACGTATAAGCTTGTTCAATTTTTTCAAAATCCATATTCCTATCTTATCAAATTTCCCTGCTTTTTTCCATCCTTATAGAAAAATCACTCCCTGACTAGGCGAGTGCTTTTGGGGCTACTGTTAAAAAGAGTTCTGAGTAATTTCCTTGAAACAAGTCTTCAGCGCTATAAAGAATCTGACTATGCACAGATGAAAAACCGTGCTCAATTAGCTGTTTTTCCAGTTTAGTCAATTCAAAGCCGTGATGGTTGGTCTCCGTCTTAGTAAAATCAGCAATGAGGAGTTGTCCATCTTCCTTCAAATGTTGATAAAACAGTGAGAGAGCAATATCCACATCAGGCATATGATGAAGAACCCGACAAACAACAATGAGATCAAACTCTTGCTTCAAGGGACTTTTCAATAAATCTTGTTCCAAAAACTGGATATTCTTGATGTCTTGCTGCTCCGCTTTCAAACGAGCTTGCTCCAGCATTTTCTCAGAAATGTCTACAAGAGTGACAGATTTAGCCTGCTTGGCTAGGGGCAAGGTTAACAGACCCGTCCCTCCGCCGAAATCCAAAATTTCTTTGTCTGATAGAAAATCAATCTGTTTCTCAACTGCTTGACAAACCAAGTTTGCAAGAAAGATATTTTTAGGGGAATCGAAAGTTTCTGCTTTGTGGTTAAAATCATGTTTCATATTTTTAGTTTAGCACAAAGTAGTTGAATTGACTAGGAAGTCTCTTTCTTTTCAGACTTCTCTTCTGATTTTTTCTTCTCCTCTTTTTCGCTTGAATCAGTCTTCGCTTCTTTGATTTTGGCTGAAGGAAATAGGAACTCATATTGGCTCCTAGGCGTACGAACCGTCGTCACCAAGCTTGTTTTCTTATTTTGATAGCTCACCTGCCCCAGATTAAAGGCCTGTTCCCCACTTTCTTGCTCGGCTTTATCCTTGGTTCGCTTGGCCATAGCAAAAGCGACCAGCTTTTCTTTATTTAAAGCATAGTCTTGATAGTAAGCGACTTGTCGGTTCAAGTAAAATTGTAACAAAAGACTAAAAATGGCTGCCATGGTGACTGCATAGAGGAGAACACCTGCCTTAACTTTTTTCTTTTTCCACACGATAGATGAACTCCCTTTCTAAGCCTTTTTGGAACTGGAAATGAAAGCGCACCAGTTGGTTGTCCTCTGTAATCTGAGCTGATTTGAGTCCATAAATCATAGGCTGATATCCTCGTCCACTGGCATCAGTTTTTCGAAAATCATCCGATTTTGACTTACCTATCGCAATTTCCTTGCCATCCTGCTTCATATAGAGGCGATTGCCCTCCACTTTTTCGAATTGCGAACGGTCTAATTCTGCCTCCAGCTGGTCCACAAACAAGAGCCACTCCTTTTGCTCGCTTTGTTGCTGGTAGCGAACTTCTGAAATGAGGAGCTGACTCATGGCTTGAAAGAGGAGTAAACTTCCACTGATGACAATGAGAGCAATCAGTGATTCCAACAAGGTGAAAGCATTGACCTTATGGCTCTTTGATAGCCAACAACTGTTCTGAACCATGATAAACCTCCAATCCCTTTTCACTAGAAAACACCTGAATCTCCACTCCGTTTATCTTTACCTGATTTTGACCTGTCTGCAAGGCCATCTTAGCTACCCTCAAGACTTCTTCCTTTTGCAAGATTTTTGCTTCTTCTTGCCTATTTTTTTGAATTTGTCCCAAAAGGAGCGTCGCGATGCTGGCAAAGATAGCTAGAGCCACTACTGCTTCCAGTAAAATCACTGCCCTAATTTTTTGTTTCCTTAATGCGTTTAATTTTTCCATTTCCTAGATATAATTGATAACGAATCGCTCCTTTGCTGGTCTGAAATTCAACCTTAGCCAGGGATGAATTTCCCCCAGCTCGGTCAAATGTGATACTTTGTCCTGATGGTGCCTGAATTCCTTTAGGAACGGTCAACTTTTGGCTGCCATTACTGATCGTCTGCCCATCTAAATTTAGACTAGTCTTTTGCTGACTAGCTACACTGCGTTTTTGTGTTTCCCGATAAAGTTCTTCAAACTCCATAAAGAAAATCTGCTCCCCTACCGCCTCAAAAGTGGACTGAACAGAGCCGGACAAGCCCAAGGCAAGGATACTCACAAGTCCCAAAATCAAGAGACTTTCAAGCATGGTAAAAGCCTTAATCTGCAACGGTTTGGCTGGTATTTTGTTTAGCATGGTATTCTTTATAAGCTTTAGCCTGTTCTTCCGTGATGCGCCCATCGTCTTGTAACTTGCTTAGGCTAGCTTCTTCATTCTTATCTAAGCTATAAAGTTCTGCCTGGCTTTCCACCACCTTAACAACAGCAGCTTTTCCTTTGTCATTGACTGCTTCTTTTTGCTTGGTCAGATTAGGTACAAAGAGTAATAGAAGCACGCTGATGATGAGCAAGACTACCAACATTTCCACAAGTGTAAAAGCTTTAACCTTAGCTTTTTTCAATAATGTCATCATTTTTTTCATGTTAAAAATTTACCTCCATATTTTGATACATAGGCATGAGCATTGCCGCATAAAGTAAAACGATAATCAGAGCTACAAAGATAAAAACCAGTGGCTGCACCAAATTCATGGTGCGGTTGACTCGGGTAAAAAAGGCTTCCCAAGTTTTTTCAGCATAGATTTCCAACTCACTACCCAGCTTGGACTTGACTTCCCCATACTCGATGATGAGACTCAACTCCTTCTTAAAGAAAGGATAGGTTCCTATAGTCTGAGAAAATTCCTGACCATTTTGTAGGGCTTGAGCCAAATCTCGACCGATTTCTTTAAAGAGTTGGGAACCTTGTTCCTGCATGATCTGAAAAATCTGCGTCAGCTCCATTCCCTGCGAAATCATATTCCCCCATTCACGCGCATAATAGGCTGTCAAATAGGTCTGCACAAAGATTCCAAGAAAGGGAAGGCGTGCTAGGATAGAAAAGACACGCATCTTAGAACTTCTTTTATAAAAAGTGAGTGCTAAAAGGACACCTACTGAAACAAACCCTACCATTCCTAGAAAGATTTGTGGCAGATTTCCGATAATTTGAGTGGCGATATTACTGCTATCCAGTTGTGGTAGTAGGTAATTCCGTAGCCCCAGCATGATTAAGAGAAGAAATCCCAGTAAAATCAAGGGATAGGTCGCTACTTCAATTAATTTTTTCTTGACCTTGGCTAGATTGTCTAGATACTCTTCTATCTTTCCCAAACTCAGGTGGAGATTCCCATGGACTTCAGCTAGGGATAACTGAGTGACAATGGCACTTGAAAATCCCAAACTTTCCATCATTTCTGAGAATGATTTACCCTGAGACAAGCCCGTGCGCATCTGGGTCACACACTGCTTGTCCAACAAGGCACTCCTATCTAAAAAGGAGATGGTCTCCACCAGATGAAAACCGCTGGAAAAGAGATTGTTAAATAGGGTGATGATATTTTTTTGCTTAGCTGTAGCTAATTTTTTCCGCTTCAGCCTGAAGACTTGTGATATGTCCATCTTTAAGAAGCTGGTCAATCTGTTTATTCCAGCTAGTTGACTGGTGTTCTTGATAGTCTTTGTTTGCAAAGTCAACGATTCCTCCTCCCCCAATTAATCTCTGGTAGCAGACTCCTTGCAGAACGACTGCCAATTCCTCCTCACTCACGCCCAACTCCAGCAGGCGCTCATAAACACCTCGAATACTCTTGGCGTGAATGGTTGAAAAGACTGTCGCCCCTGTCAAACTGGCTCTGACCACTGCACGCGCCGTCTCGCTGTCTCGAATTTCTCCGATAATCAAGAGATCAGGACGATGCCGTAGGGAAAGCTTAATCAGATTTTCATAGGTCAGTCCGATTGCTTCATTTAGCTGCAACTGAAGCATGTCGTCCTGCTTGATTTCTACAGGATCTTCGATGGACATAACTTGCTGTCCTTTAAAGAGTAACTTGGCCAATTCATGCATCAAGGTCGTCTTGCCACTTCCGACTGGACCAGCAAAGAGATAGAGACCACGTTGCCTATACTGCTTGCCAAGTTCTTCAATATCCTGAAACCAAAAATGCAAATCCTGCTCCTCATCATGCAACAAGCGAATCACCAAACTCTCCTGCCCTCGATAATCGCCTACAGTAGATAGACGTAGGGACGCCATCTTCTGGTCATAGGCATAATCACAGGAACCAAGTTGACTACGTCGCTTTTCTCCAACATTCATACCCGCCACAAACTTAAAGTGACTGATGACGGCCGCAAATTTTTCGAAATCATAACAACCGATTTTACAGCGCTCGTCTCCTATTCTCATATGAAGCTCATAAGCGTCTAACTTGGGGACAAAATAAATGTCTTGTGCCCCTTTTTTCCGAGCCGAACGAATGATTTCTTGTGCAATTTCTTGAACCATACTTACCTCCTCACCTATACTATTCGCAAAGATTTGGAAAAATAAAAAAAGCAACTCCAAAAAAGTTACTTTTTCTCTATTTTAATTTCATACGGCAAGAACGGTGCCTTTCCTTACCTGTTTGTTTTTCATAGCCTGGACGTAATTTTTCATCTGGGATAACCTGCTCGTCCTGCAAAAGAGCCAAAGAATGGTATTGTTGTAAATAGTCGTCACATTCATCACACCAGCGTTGGTCTTCTGGATCCCAAAAAATAGTCATCAAGTCACTTCTACTTTTATAAAGAGGGGATTCTTGTTCCAGTCTAAACCAGCAAGTTTTATAGTATTTGAGAGCATCATAATACTGATCAAATTTTCTACTTGCTACAATATCTTCTTCCCAACCTTCTATAAACCACCAAGGTTCAAAATCTCCGTACATTTCTATAACACGATACATATTCATTCATTCCTTTGTACCGTATATTATAACCAATTCCGCTAAACAAGGAAAGAAATATGCTCATTTCTTAATTTTTTTAATAAAAAATCCAGCCATCCTATGATGACTGAATTTCTATTTGCTTATGTTCCAAAATGTTTTTACTACTTAAGCTTCTGAAATATCATTTTCGATGATGACCTTGATGGCATGGTGGTCTGCTGCCTTACTGAAGACTTCATAGGCTTTTTCAATTTCACTTAGTTTGAAATAATGAGTTACCAATTTTTCTGGTTCAATCTTATGACTTTCAAGAGCTTTCAACAATTGTGGGGTGGTATTTGTAGATACCAAACCAGTTGTTACATTGATGTTGCGAATCCAAAGTTTGTCCAAATCGAATTCAACTGGTTTACCATGTACACCACAGTTGGCAACTGTTCCGTCTATACCGATAATC
This sequence comes from bacterium, assembly GCA_905221285.1. Lineage (GTDB taxonomy): Bacteria > Bacillota > Bacilli > Lactobacillales > Streptococcaceae > Streptococcus. Next base: position 2,284 of record CAJNCM010000010.1, on the reverse strand, counting down.
TTTTGACAGAAATCAAATGTTGCAGGAATACCAACAGCTTCGATAGCGACATCTACACCACGGCCATCTGTCAAATCATAAATTTCTTTAATGGCTTTTTCAGGGTCTGAAGAATTAACCTTATGAGTTGCACCGAATGATAAAGCTGTTTCCAAGCGATTATCATCTAGGTCCACCATAATCAATTTGGCTGGTGAGTAGAACTGAGCCGTCAAAAGAGCAGCCAATCCAACTGGTCCTGAACCAATAATGGCTACACTACAACCAGGTTCTACTTTCCCTTTCAAGACACCAATTTCATATCCAGTAGGCAGAATGTCTGATAGCATAACCAAGGCTTCATCTGACAAGTCTTCTGGAGTGTGGTAAAGAGTGTTATCTGCATGAGGGACACGTAGATACTCCGCCTGCATACCGTCAATCAAGTGACCGAAAATCCAACCCCCTTCGTCTTCACAGTGGGCATAAATTCCTTTTTTACAGTAGTAACATTTACCACAGGCACAGACACAAGAAATCAAGACCTTGTCGCCTTTTTTGAAGTTCGAAACTCCTTCTCCAACTTCTTCAACAATCCCAATCCCTTCGTGACCAAGAATGGTACCACTTTGGCAAGCAGGAACATCCCCTTTGATAATATGAAGGTCTGTTCCACAAATAGTGGTTTTTACGATACGCACAATAGCGTCTGTTGGCTTGCGAATAACTGGTTTGTCTACATCAACAAAAGAAGCAAGTCCTGGTTTAACATAAGTATAGGCTTTCATAAAGCACTCCTCCGTTTTTTTTATTTGTACTATTTACAATGTAATTGTAAGCCTTTTCATTTGTTTGTTCAAGCTTTTTTGTGATTTTTTTAACTTTTTTATTTACCAGTAAAGTACCATAGATAAAAAAGCAGAAGCTAATCTCTAACTTCTGCTTTCTTTCTTATGCTTGATAACGCTTCACACCATCTAGGTAGGTTGCTACCAATTCCAAATCTTTATCTAGTACGATAAAGTCAGCGTCGTAGCCTTCACGAATTTGACCACAGACATCATCAATGTGAACAGATTTAGCTGGGTTGAGGCTGGCCATCATGACTGCTTCATGCGGATTCGCAATGCCCCATTCGACAACATTTTTCAAACCGTCCTTGAGTTTGAGGATAGAACCTGCCAAATTGCCTGTAGATTTGAGACGTGCAGTTCCATTGGCGACCACTACTGGGAATTCTCCCAACATGTAGTCACCATCTTCCAAGCCACCAGCTGTCATACAGTCTGTGATAAGAGCAATATTTTCAGTTCCCTTTTGCTTGAGCAAGATATCACAGGCCTTTGGATCTACGTGGTGACCGTCACAAATCAATTCTGCGTAAGTATGTGGCAACTCATACATGGCACCCACCATACCAAGTTCACGGTGAGTCAACCCACGCATTCCATTGTAGGCATGTACCCAAACGCTCGCTCCAGCATCGACTGCTTTCTTAGCTTCATCAAATGTCGCATTTGAGTGTCCAAGAGCAACCGTTACGCCTTCTCCAGTGATAGTCCGTACAAAGTCTTCTACACCTTCACGCTCTGGCGCAAGGGCAATTTTATTAAGCAAACCATTGGCTGCTTTTTGCCAAGCACGAAATTCATCCATACGAGGATCTTTCATGTAGGCAGGATTTTGAGCACCCTTGTATTTCTCTGTGAAATAAGGCCCCTCAAAGTAAATACCACGAATCTTGGCTCCACTTGCTTCCTGATAACGGGCACCGATATTTTCTGTTACTGCAAGCAATTGTTCATAAGATGAGGTCAAAGTCGTTGGCAAGAAACTGGTAACACCCGTGCTAAGCAATCCTTCACTCATGGTATGGAGGGTTCCTTCGATATTATTATCCATAACATCCACACCACCAAATCCATGAATGTGGGTATCTACAAGTCCTGGAGCAATGCTATAACCTGTATAGTCAATTACCTCTGCGCCTTCAGGAATTTGTTCTACATGTTTTCCAAACTTGCCGTCCACAAGTTCCAGGTAACCTCCACGACGAACTCCGTGTGGGTAGAAAAACTGATCCGCTTTAATATAGTTAGGCATAATGTTAACCTCCTTAAAAGATTGATTCTACAATTTATTATGTCAATTACATTATAAACCTTTCTTTTTTATTTGTAAATGGTATAGACCTATTTTCTAGAGATATTTTAAAAGAGCTGGATTTCTGTACTGACCCCAAAAAGTTAGACAATTAATTTAAGCAAAGGATTTAGTTCTGTATTGTACAGGGCTAAGTCCTTTT
>CAJNCM010000009.1:0-77576 GCA_905221285.1 bacterium | reverse complement strand
GCAGGAACGGCATCAGTAGCTTCAGTGACTCCAACGCCAGTGGCAAAACCGACTGCGAAGCAAGCAATCGACGACGCGCTTAAAGCTAAGAACGACGCGATTGATGCTAATAACGATTTGACTGCTGAAGAAAAAGCGAAAGCTAAGGAAGATGCAAAAGCAAAAACCGATGCAGCTAAGCAAGCAATTGATAACGCGACAACAAACGCAGAAGTGGAACAAGTTAAGACTGCAGGAACGGCATCAGTAGCTTCAGTGACTCCAACGCCAGTGGCAAAACCAGCTGCTAAGCAAGCAATAGGAGATGCTCTGAAAACTAAGAACGATGAGATCGATGCTCGCACAGACTTAACAGATGAAGAGAAAACTGCAGCTAAGGCAGGAGCTAAGAAAAAAGCCAATTCAGCGAAAGAAGCAATTGATAACGCAACAACAAACGCAGAAGTGGAACAAGCTAAGACTGCAGGAACGGCATCAGTAGCTTCAGTGACTCCAACGCCAGTGGCAAAACCGACTGCGAAGCAAGCAATCGACGACGCACTTAAAGCTAAGAACGATGCAATCGACGCAAACAATGACTTAACCGCAGAAGAGAAAGCCAAAGCTAAGGAAGACGCGAAAGCAAAAGCCGATGCAGCAAAACAAGAAATTGACAACGCGACAACAAACGCAGAAGTGGAACAAGCTAAGACTGCAGGAACGGCATCAGTAGCTTCAGTGACTCCAACGCCAGTGGCAAAACCAGCTGCTAAGCAAGCAATCGACGATGCATTGAAAGCTAAGAACGACGCGATTGACGCTCGTACAGACTTAACAGATGAAGAGAAAACTGCAGCTAAGGAAGACGCGAAAACAAAAGCAGACGCAGCGAAGACTGCAATCGACAACGCAACAACAAACGATGCAGTAACTCAAGCTAAAAACGATGGGGCAGCAAGTGTAGCTTCAGTAAATCCAACAGCGCAAGCGAAGCCAGCGGCAAAACAAGCTATCGATGATGCATTGAAAGTTAAGACCGACGCAATTGATGCCAATAACGATTTAACAGCAGAAGAAAAAGCCGCAGCTAAGCAAGAAGCGCAAGATAAGGCAACTGCAGCAAAACAAGCGATCGACAATGCAACAACAAACGCAGCGGTAGACCAAGCTAAGGATAACGGAACAACAGAAGTAAACAATGTAAATCCAACGCCAGTAGCGAAGACAGCAGCTAAGCAAGCAATCGACGAAGCTTTGAAAGCTAAGAATGATGAAATCGACGCTCGTACAGACTTAACAGATGAAGAGAAAGCTGCGGCTAAGTCAGAAGCAAAAGCTAAGGCCGACGCAGTAAAAGAAGCCATCGACAACGCAACAACAAATGCGGAAGTAGAACAATCTAAGTCAACTGGAACAACAGAAGTAAAAGCAGTAGATCCACAACCAGTAGCGAAGACAGCAGCTAAGCAAGCTATAGACGAAGCTCTGAAAGCTAAGAATGATGAAATCGACGCTCGGACAGACTTAACAGATGAAGAGAAAGCTGCGGCTAAGTCAGAAGCAAAAGCCAAAGCTGACGCAGCGAAAGCAACCATCGACAACGCAATAACAAATGCGGAGGTAGAACAAGCTAAGGTGACTGGAATAACAGAAGTAAAAGCAGTAGATCCACAACCAGAAGCTAAGACAGCAGCTAAGCAAGCCATCGATGATGCCCTAAAAGCTAAGAACGACGAGATAGACGCTCGTACAGATTTAACAGACGAAGAGAAAACTGCTGCTAAGTCAGAAGCAAAAGCTAAGGCCGACGCAGCAAAAGAAGTTATCGATAAAGCGACAACCAATGCAGAAGTTGACCAAGCAAAGTCAACTGGAATTGCAGAAGTCACTTCAGTAAATCCAGGTGCAGTGGCTAAGACAGAAGCTAAGCAAGCCATCGACGAAGCTCTGAAGGCTAAGAACGACGAAATCGACGCACGTACAGACTTAACAGATGAAGAGAAAGCTGCTGCTAAGTCAGAAGCAAAAGCTAAGGCTGACGCAGCAAAAGAAGCCATCGACAAAGCAACAACGAATGCAGCAGTCGACCAAGCTAAAACTAACGGAACTTTAGAAGTCACTTCAGTAAATCCAGAAGCAGTAGCGAAGACAGAAGCTAAGCAAGCCATCGACGATGCTTTGAAAGCTAAGACTGCCGAAATTGATGCTCGTACAGACTTAACAGATGAAGAGAAAACTGCAGCCAAAGCAGATGCAAAAGCCAAAGCTGACGCAGCAAAATCAGCCATAGATAAAGCAACAACGAATGCAGAAGTCTACCAATCTAAGTCAACTGGAATCACAGCAGTGACTTCAGTAAACCCAGAGGCAGTAGCGAAGACAGAAGCTAAGCAAGCCATCGACGAAGCGCTTAAATCTAAGACTGATGAAATCGACTCTCGTACAGACTTAACAGACGAAGAGAAAACCGCGGCTAAAGCAGAAGTAAAAGATAAGGCTGACGCAGCAAAATCAGCCATAGATAAAGCAACAAAGAATGCAGAAGTCGACCAATCTAAGGCAACTGGAATCACAGCAGTGACTTCAGTAAACCCAGAGGCAGTAGCGAAGACGGAAGCTAAGCAATCCATCGACGAAGCGCTTAAAGCTAAGACTTCCGAGATAGACTCTCGCACAGACTTAACAGAAGAAGAGAAAATTGGGGCTAAGGCAGAAGCAAAAACAAAAGCTGACGCAGCGAAGACTGCAATCGACAACGCAACAACAAATGCGGAAGTAGAACAAGCTAAGGTGACTGGAACAAGAGAGGTAAATAATGTAAATCCAGACGCAGTAGCAAAGTCAGAAGCTAAGAAATCCATCGACGAAGTTCTTAAAGCTAAGACTGCCGAGATAGACGGACGTACAGACTTAACAGATGAAGAGAAAACTGCAGCCAAAGCAGACGCGAAAGCTAAAGCTGACGCAGCGAAAGCAGCCATCGACAAAGCAACAACGAATGCAACAGTCGACCAAGCTAAGTCAACTGGTATTGAGGAAGTGAACTCAGTCAATCCGATTGCACAAATTAGACCGGCAGTTGGAGCAAGTGCTGGAGTTCATGTAAACTCAGCTAATCCAACTTCTAAAGAAAAACCACAGGAAAAACAAGCAATAGACCAAGTATTGAAAACTGATGAAGCCAAAGCTAAAGTGAAAGATAGTGTAGCATCTACTATCTCACAACTTGAAAATGAGAATCAGCAAGTAGCTACTAATCAGCGTGTAGTGGCTAGAGAATTGCCAAATACAGGTACAACAGAATCCATAACAGCAATTGTTGCAGCAACAGCTAGTGCGATACTTGGTTTTGGTCTTATTGCTCGTCGTCGAAAAGAAGATGAAGAAGACAAATTAGAAAATCAGTAACGATTTCTAACAGTTGCAACTCCTTTTTTGAGACTAAGTAGATAATATTATTCTTAAAACTCTCCTAGAGCAAAATAGCTACTAGGAGAGTTTTTTCTCTAATCAGAAGATACGTGACGGGACTAAAAACAATCTCATCTGCTTTGCGGATGAGGGTTTTCTTATTTTGTGCTATACTTAAGATATGCATAGAAAAACAGTGATTGATTTTAGGGCTTTGGGCGAGAGATACACCTTTACCCAGCCTATTAAAGAGTTGAAAACGAGAAATGTAGCAGAAGTGGCAGATTTGCTGGTACAAGTGGAAAGCTACCAAGAGCAAGGCTACTATGTGGTGGGCTATGTCAGCTACGAGGCTGCACCTGCTTTTGAGGAGAAATTAGCAGTTCATAAAGCTCCTTTACTGGACGAGTATTTGCTTTACTTTACTGTTCACGATAGGGTGGAGACATCTCCTATTCCCCTGACTTATGATGAGGTTGATTTGCCTTCAAATTGGCAGGAAGTGACGTCTGAAGCAGATTATGAAAAGGCGATTGCTCAGATTCACCATCATTTGCGGCAGGGGGACACCTATCAGGTCAACTACACCGTCCAACTCAAGCAAAAATTAAGTGCCAATCCTTTTGCCATCTACAATCGTATGGTAGTAGAGCAGGAGGCGGGCTACAATGCTTATGTTGAACATGACGAGATGGCAGTGATTTCCATGAGTCCAGAACTCTTTTTTGAGCAAAATGACCGCGAGTTGACAACACGACCAATGAAGGGAACGACTCAGCGTGGGGTAACTGACCAAGAAGATCTTGAACAGGCCAGTTGGTTGGAGCAGGATTCTAAAAATCGCTCTGAAAATATGATGATTGTGGACCTCTTGCGCAATGACATGAACCGTATTTCTGAGGTGGGGAGTGAGCATGTAGAGCGTCTTTGCCAAGTGGAACAGTATTCAACGGTTTGGCAGATGACTTCGACCATCAAGAGTTGGTTGCGAGAGGATGTTGACCTTGTAGAGATATTCCGTTCTCTATTTCCTTGTGGTTCCATAACGGGAGCTCCGAAAATTGCGACTATGGAAATCATCAAGGACTTGGAGCCACAACCGCGCGGAGTCTACTGTGGAACGATTGGTCTCCTGCTTCCAAATGGACGACGAATTTTCAATGTTGCTATTCGGACCATTCAACTGCATCAAGGGAAAGCCATCTATGGAGTTGGCGGAGGCATTACATGGGATAGCACTTGGGAGTCTGAATACCGTGAGGTTCATCAAAAGGCGGCAGTTCTTTATCGTAAACAAGCTCGTTTCAAACTGATTACTACAGGGAAAATCAGCCAGAAGAACTTGCTGTTTGAAGAACAACATATAGAAAGGCTGAGAAAAGCTAGTCGGTATTTTGCCTTTCCATTTGATTCAGAAAACTTGAAACAAAAGATAGAGGAAGAGTGTCAGGCTTGTGATGCTAATCAAGATTACCGCTTGCATATTTCTCTCGACAAGTCTGGAGAGATAGAAGTAGATCGTCAAGTATTAACAGCTCTTAGTCCAAGTTTTTGTCAGGCCAAACTTTGCCTTCAGGAAGCCAATTTGCAACAAGCCTTTATCTACTTCAAAACGACTCACCGACCGCATTTGAGCATAGGGGAGCAAGAGATCATTTACCATAATAAGTCTGGAGAACTTCTTGAAACCTCTATCGGAAATTTGGTTCTGAAAATTTCTGGGAAACTCTACACACCGCCTATCCGACTGGGAATCTTGCCAGGAATTTACCGTCAGCTCTTGCTGGAAACAGGACAGGTAGAAGAGAGAGTCTTGACTTTAAAAGACTTAGCCCGAGCAGAAGCTATTTACGGCTGTAATGCAGTCAGGGGCTTGTATGAGTTGTCAGTAAGGGAGAACTAAATGAAATTAATATTTTTACATGGCCTAGGTCAGTCAGCAGATAGTTGGAAAGAAGTTCGGAATCTACTGACAGATTATCCTTCTGAGGCTATTGAGTTATTTCCTTCTGGAGTTAGCAACTATCAACAAGCTAAAGAGCGAGTTTATCAGCATCTAGCTCAAGAGACAGAACCTTTTATTTTGGTTGGATTGTCCTTAGGTGCTGCCCTGGCATTAGAACTATCTAGTTACGATTTATCAAATCTCCGAGCTTTGGTTCTATCAGGATGTCCACTTAAACTGTCTGGTAATATCCTATTTTATCTTCAGTTGATGATTTTTAAACTACTTCCCAAAAAAGTATTTGAAAAACAGGGAGCAGACAAGGCTTTTATGGTCGGAGTTTCTGAGGAATTGAAGACACTTGATTTAACTGATATATCAAGAACTTGTCCTTATCCAACCTTACTAATTTGTGGCAGCAAAGATAAACCGAATCTTAGTTCTATGAGAAGTCTTCATAAACTAATATCAGAATCTCAATTTCAGATTATACCAGATGGTCCTCATGTCTTGAATGAAGCTAAACCAAAAGAGTTTGCTGAACAGATTAAACCTTTCCTTGAATTGCTGAAATAAGTTTGATAAAATAATAGTGAAATCGATAACATCGTTATAGGAGAACGAAATGAATAAACGTCTATTTTTAAAAATGAGTCTGGCTACCTTGCCAGTCTTAGCCTTGTTTTCACAACCTGTGTTAGCAGAAGAAAACATTCATTTTTCTAGTTGTAAAGAAGCTTGGGCGAATGGATACGCAGATATTCACGAGGGAGAACCTGGTTATTCTGCCAAGTTAGACCGCGATCATGATGGTGTGGCTTGCGAATTGAAAAATGCTCCTAAGGGTGCTTTTAAAGCAAAACAAGCGGCTACAACTCAAACTGATACAACTTCATCCACAGCAAGTGGTTGGGTTAAGCAGGACGGTTCTTGGTACTATTTTGATGGAAATGGAAATCCAGTGAAAAATGCATGGCAGGGAAGCTATTACCTGAAAGCTGATGGTAAAATGGCACAGAGTGAATGGATTTATGACTCTTCTTATCAAGCTTGGTATTATTTGAAATCAGATGGTTCTTATGCAAAAAATGCATGGCAAGGAGCTTATTACCTTAAATCAAACGGTAAAATGGCACAAGGTGAGTGGGTTTATGACTCTTCTTATCAAGCCTGGTATTACTTGAAATCAGATGGTTCTTATGCTCGCAATGCATGGCAAGGAAACTACTATTTGAAATCAGATGGTAAAATGGCTAAAAATGAGCGAGTTGATGGAGGCCGCTACTATGTAGATGCTTCAGGTCTATGGAAACCATAAGTAAGGATAAAATCTAGAAAGTTAATGCAAACCTTTGCATAAATGAGTGAATTTTGTTATACTATATCTGTAAGCATTTTCAATTAATTCATAATAAAAAAGGAGAATATGATGAGTCAAAAGATTATTGGGATTGACCTTGGTGGAACTTCTATCAAATTTGCAATCTTAACAACAGCAGGAGAAATCCAAGAAAAATGGTCTATCAAGACTAATATTTTGGATGAGGGAAGTCATATCGTAGATGATATGATTGAGTCTATTCAGCATCGTTTGGACTTGCTTGGATTGGCAGCAGCGGACTTCCAAGGAATTGGGATGGGATCACCAGGTGTGGTTGACCGTGAAAAAGGGACTGTTATCGGTGCCTACAACCTCAACTGGAAAACCCTTCAACCAATTAAAGAGAAGATTGAAAAGGCCTTGGGTATTCCATTCTTCATCGATAATGATGCCAACGTAGCTGCTCTTGGTGAGCGTTGGATGGGGGCTGGTGATAACCAACCAGATGTTGTATTTATGACACTCGGTACTGGTGTTGGTGGCGGTATCGTCGCTGAAGGCAAATTGCTTCACGGTGTTGCTGGTGCAGCAGGTGAGCTTGGTCATATCACTGTTGACTTTGATCAACCAATCGCATGTACTTGCGGTAAGAAAGGTTGCCTTGAGACAGTTGCTTCAGCAACAGGGATTGTCAACTTGACTCGTCGCTATGCCGATGAATACGAAGGCGATGCAGCCTTGAAACGCTTGATTGATAATGGAGAAGAAGTAACCGCTAAGACTGTCTTTGATTTGGCAAAAGAAGGAGACGATCTTGCTTTGATCGTTTACCGTAACTTCTCACGTTACTTGGGAATCGCTTGTGCTAACATTGGCTCAATCCTAAACCCATCAACAATCGTTATCGGTGGTGGTGTATCAGCTGCGGGAGAATTCCTTCTACAAGGTGTTCAAAAAGTCTACGATGAAAATACCTTCCCACAAGTACGCACAACTACTAAACTAGCTCTTGCAACTCTAGGAAATGACGCTGGAGTTATCGGAGCAGCATCACTTGTATTGCAATAAAATAGAAAAAGGAGAAAATTGCTTTCCAGAAGCGAGTGATTTTCCTCCTTTCTTTTTTTATGCTATACTAGTTAGGAAATAAATGAGGTGAGAGTAAATGACAAAATCAGATACGATTTTTAAAGAGAATATTGAACGCATTCTAAAGGAAGGTGTTTTCTCAGAGCAAGCACGTCCCAAGTACAAGGATGGGACAGTTGCCAACTCTAAGTACGTAACGGGTGCCTTTGCAGAGTATGACTTGGCCAAGGGGGAATTCCCCATTACAACCTTGCGTCCCATTGCAATCAAATCAGCTATCAAAGAAGTTCTCTGGATCTACCAAGACCAGTCTAATAGCCTAGAAGTTCTCAATGACAAGTACAATGTTCACTACTGGAATGACTGGGAAGTGGGAAATACGGGAACCATTGGTGAGCGCTATGGTGCTGTTGTTAAGAAACACGACATTATCAATAAGCTTCTCAAGCAGTTGGAAGTCAACCCTTGGAACCGTCGCAATATCATTTCGCTCTGGGATTACCAAGCTTTCGAAGAAACAGAAGGACTACTCCCATGCGCCTTTCAGACCATGTTTGATGTCCGCCGTGTAGATGGAGAAATCTATCTGGATGCGACCTTGACCCAGCGTTCGAATGACATGTTGGTGGCCCACCACATCAATGCTATGCAGTACGTGGCTCTTCAAATGATGATTGCCAAGCATTTCGGCTGGAAGGTTGGGAAGTTCTTCTACTTCATCAACAATCTCCATATCTATGACAATCAATTTGAACAAGCTCAGGAATTGCTCCGTCGTGAGCCATCAAACTGCCAACCACGTTTGGTCTTGAATGTGCCAGATAAGACCAATTTTTTTGATATTAAAGCAGAGGACTTTGAGTTGGTGGATTATGACCCTGTCAAGCCACAGTTGAAGTTTGACCTAGCTATTTAAAAGAATAGAAAAAAGAAGTTGAGAAAATAAATCCCAACTTCTTTTGTTTCTTAACGTGATACGCGGCGACGAGCTGCTTTTTTACGGTTTTCTTCGATGAAAGCTGCTTTTTGCTCTTCTGGTTCGATCACTTTCTTTTTAAATGCGTATACTGCACCTGCGACTGCAGCGACAGTTCCTGCGACACCTGTTACAAGACCTTTAGCGAATCCTTTAGCCATGAGTCTTCCTCCTTTATCTTCTTAATCAGCCAGCCCCCTCAAGAGGTCACATTTTTCTGACTGACCTTTTTGTGTTATAATAATAGTAACGAAAAAATGGGAATTTTTCAAGGAAAAAAGATGAAAACAAAAATAATTGTGATTGTTGGACCGACTGCAGTTGGAAAAACAGCCCTTGCCATCGAAGTTGCAAAGCGTTTTAATGGCGAAGTGGTTAGTGGAGATAGCCAGCAAGTCTATCGAGGTCTGGATATAGGGACGGCTAAGGCTAGTCCAGAAGAGCAGGCAGCTGTTCCTCATCATTTAATCGATGTTAGAGAGGTAACCGAGTCTTACTCGGCTTTTGATTTTGTTTCAGAAGCCAAGCTGGCTATTGAGGATATTCACAGCCGTGGCAAGCTAGCTATTATTGCTGGTGGGACTGGGCTTTATATCCAGAGCTTGCTTGAAGGCTACCACCTTGGTGGGGAGACTCCCCATGAGGAAATTTTGGCCTATCGAGCTAGTTTAGAACCTTTTTCAGATGAGGAGTTAGCCCATCTGGTAGAGCAAGCAGGTCTTGAAATTCCCCAGTTTAATCGTCGTCGTGCTATGCGTGCCTTGGAAATTGCCCATTTTGGTCAGGATTTGGAAAATCAAGAGACCTTGTATGAACCGCTGATTATCTGCTTGGACGATGAGCGCAGTCAGCTTTATGAGCGTATCAATCGCCGAGTAGATCTAATGTTTGAGGCTGGGCTTTTGGATGAAGCTAAGTGGCTTTTTGACCATTACCCTGATGTGCAGGCTGCTAAAGGAATTGGCTACAAGGAACTCTTTCCTTATTTCCGTGGAGAGCAAACCTTGGAGGAAGCTAGTGAGAGTCTCAAACAGGCGACTCGTCGTTTTGCCAAGCGTCAGTTGACCTGGTTCCGTAATCGCATGCAGGTCACCTTTTATCAGATTGGAGAAACTGGTGTGCAAGACCGAATTTTAAGCCAGATAGAGGAGTTTTTAGATGATTGAAACGGAGAAAAAAGAGGAGCGAGTCCTGCTCATTGGTGTGGAATTGCAGGGCATGGACAATTTTGACCTCTCCATGGAAGAATTGGCCAGTTTAGCGAAAACGGCTGGGGCAGTCGTTGTAGATAGCTACAGACAAAAACGTGAAAAGTATGACTCAAAGACCTTCATCGGCTCTGGTAAGTTGGAAGAAATTGCGCTCATGGTGGATGCAGAAGAGATTACCACTGTCATCGTCAACAACCGTTTAACTCCACGGCAAAATGTCAATCTAGAGGAAGTTCTGGGTGTTAAGGTCATTGACCGTATGCAGTTGATTTTGGATATCTTTGCCATGCGAGCTCGAAGCCATGAAGGGAAGCTCCAAGTCCACCTAGCCCAGCTCAAATATCTCTTGCCTCGCTTGGTTGGTCAGGGAATTATGCTCAGCCGTCAGGCAGGGGGAATTGGTTCCCGTGGACCTGGTGAAAGCCAGTTGGAGCTGAACCGTCGTAGCGTTCGCAATCAAATCACGGATATCGAGCGCCAGCTCAAGGTGGTTGAGAAAAATCGGGCGACTGTCAGAGAAAAACGTTTGGAGTCAAGCACCTTTAAGATTGGTTTGATTGGTTATACCAATGCTGGGAAGTCAACTATCATGAACACCTTGACCAGTAAGACCCAGTATGAGGCTGACGAGCTATTTGCGACTTTGGATGCGACAACTAAGAGTATCCATCTGGGAGGGAATCTCCAAGTGACCTTGACTGATACCGTTGGATTTATCCAAGACTTGCCGACAGAGTTAGTGTCCAGTTTTAAGTCAACCTTGGAGGAAAGCAAGCATGTAGACCTTTTGGTTCATGTTATCGATGCCAGCAATCCTTACCATGAGGAACATGAAAAAACGGTTCTGTCCATCATGAAAGACCTGGACATGGAAGATATTCCTCGCCTGACCCTTTATAATAAAGCGGATTTGGTGGAGGATTTCACGCCTACCCAAACGCCTTATGCCCTCATTTCCGCCAAGTCTGAGGATAGTCGTGAGAATTTGCAGGCACTATTTTTAGAGAAAATCAAGGATATTTTTGAATCTTTTACCCTGCGCGTGCCTTTTTCAAAGTCCTACAAGATTCATGATTTAGAAAGTGTAGCGATTCTTGAAGAACGTGATTATCAAGATGATGGGGAAGTCATTACAGGCTACATTTCCGAGAAAAACAAATGGAGGTTAGAAGAATTTTATGACTGATATTAAAACGTTGGCTCTAAAATATGGGGGCTATACAAGTCTGGACAAGGTCTATCTGGATCAACTTCTAGCTGACAAGACAGAGCAGGAGCAGTTGGCACTTATCACACCTCCGCCCAGCGTGGTCAATGCTTACTTTGCAGAACTTTACCAGAAAAAAAGTCCTGAGGCTGCGACCGATTATTTTGCGGAACTCAGTCAGGAACTGAATCTTTACAATGCTGAACCTAGTTTCACCCTAGAAAATAAGCCTTTTATTCGGCTTAATCTGTCTGGCAAATCCTTTGGTTTTTGTTATGAGAGTGAGGGTCTGGGTAGAATTTTCTCTGAAAATAAAGAGATTATTTCAGAAGACTTGCTTTTTGAAATTGCGCAAATTTTCCCCCATCAACTTGTCTTTGAAGAGTCTGGAAAGATTTACATGAAGGCTGTCGGGGACGAGGAAGTTGTTAGCGTAGAGAGTCTTACAGCTTTGACGGATTTGGAAAGTTTGGCTGATGGTCGTAAGCGTCTCAAAGGCTACAGCCAAGAGGATTTACTGCAAGAAGCTACTGCTTTTACTGGCAAGCGCTATTTCCGATCGGAAAACCGCACAGCTATGTTATATATTGATTAATTAGAAAGTATCGAATGGATATTCAATTTTTAGGAACGGGGGCTGGTCAGCCCTCTAAAGCCCGCAACGTCTCCAGTCTCGCCCTGAAACTCTTGGACGAGATTAACGAAGTTTGGCTCTTTGACTGTGGAGAAGGAACGCAAAATCGCATTCTGGAAACGACAATTCGACCACGTAAGGTCAGCAAAATCTTTATCACTCACTTGCATGGAGACCACATCTTTGGCTTACCAGGTTTCCTTTCTAGCCGTGCTTTTCAGGCCAATGAAGAGCAGACAGATTTGGAAATCTATGGACCGCAAGGAATCAAGTCATTTGTCTTAACCAGCCTTCGTGTGTCGGGTTCGCGCCTGCCTTACCGCATTCATTTTCATGAGTTTGACCAAGATTCTCTAGGTAAAATCCTTGAAACCGATAAATTCACTGTGTATGCAGAGGAGTTGGATCACACTATTTTCTGTGTTGGTTACCGTGTTATGCAAAAGGACTTGGAAGGAACGCTGGATGCTGAAAAACTCAAGGCTGCTGGTGTCCCATTTGGCCCACTTTTTGGGAAAATCAAAAACGGTCAGGACGTTGTTCTCGAAGACGGAACTGAAATCAAGGCAGCAGACTATATCTCAGCGCCACGTCCAGGTAAGATTATCACCATTCTTGGTGACACCCGAAAAACGGATGCCAGTGTGCGTCTAGCTGTCAATGCCGATGTCCTTGTCCATGAATCGACTTATGGCAAGGGCGATGAAAAAATTGCTCGCAATCATGGTCACTCTACTAACATGCAGGCAGCGCAGGTGGCAGTAGAAGCAGGAGCCAAACGCCTCTTGCTCAACCATATCAGTGCCCGTTTTCTCTCAAAAGATATCAGCAAGCTCAAAAAAGACGCTGCTAGTGTCTTTGAAAATGTCCATGTGGTCAAAGACTTGGAGGAAGTGGAAATCTAGCAGTCACAGAAAGGATAAGTATGCCTACTATTCTCATTACCGGAGCTAGCGGTGGCCTAGCCCAAGAAATAGTCAAACTCCTGCCAGAAGACCAGCTCATCTTGCTTGGTCGAAATAAGGAAAAATTAGCCCAACTCTACGGAAACCATCCCCATGCAGAATTGATGGAAATCGATATTACCGATGATTCAGCCTTAGAAACTATGGTAGCAGACCTCTATCTCCGTTATGGCAGGATTGATGTCTTGATAAACAATGCTGGTTACGGAATCTTTGAGGAATTTGACCAGATTTCCGACCAAGATATTCATCAGATGTTCGAGGTCAATACCTTTGCCCTGATGAATCTGTCTCGTCGCATTGCGGCTCGAATGAAGGAAAGTCGAAAAGGCCATATCATCAATATTGTTAGCATGGCAGGTTTGATCGCTACTGGCAAGTCTAGTCTCTACTCAGCCACCAAGTTTGCGGCCATTGGGTTTTCAAATGCTCTGCGCCTCGAACTGATGCCCTATGGAGTCTATGTGACAACGGTCAATCCAGGACCAATCCGTACAGGATTTTTTGACCAGGCCGACCCAGATGGGACTTATCTTAAGTCGGTTGAACGCTTCCTGCTAGAACCAGATACAGTGGCTAAAAAGATTGTTAAGATTATAGGTAAAAATAAACGAGAACTCAATCTCCCGATGTTTTTGAACCTCGCCCATAAGTTTTATACCCTCTTTCCTAAGCTAGCAGATAAGTTGGCAGGGGAGACTTTTAATTATAAATAAAAAAAGTTGTTCCTAAAATGGAGCAACTTTTTTTACGATTAGAACAAATCAATACCAGTCTTATTTAATGCGTGGCAATGATAAGTGAAGGCGTTGATAAAATTAGAGTAGTATTGCTGATCAATAAATTTTGCGCTTTGAAGATAATTAAATAGATTTTTCGCTAAAGGAATAGCCTCAGGTTTATTCCATCTAAATTGATTGTAAACATGTTCAACTTCTAAAAACATGAGGGGAATAGCCAGATAGCCTCGTTCGAAGGTCTGAAGTGATTTAATTTTTTTAATAATATCATCAGCCTTTTGATAGTAACCCAGTTCAGAGAAATATTTTGCAGAGAAAGTAAGAGCATTTAAGATACGGATGTAGGTGTCAGTATTTGCACTTTCTTTGTACATAAGTAGTAATTGTTTGGTCATATGGTCAATGAGTTCCATCGGACAATGATTGACGATAACACGATAAATTTCAAGTTCGATACTATTAAAGACATCCGATTTCATTAAATGATTGATAATGTTTTGAATTCTGGCAACAGTTTCTGGACTCTTTGATATGCTTGGATAATGTCTTAATTTAATAGATTTAAAAATCATTTCTGCTTGAAGTGGATTGTCTTTTAGGTAGACATCAAATAATTTTTCGTATTCTTCAATATAAGTGAGGATATCTTCTTCATGGACCACATGCTTACCAAATTCAATAGCTGGTAATTCTAAACAGTCCCCACCTTTATTTGCAAAGGCGAGAACAAAATCATTCCATTCAACTCCGATAACAATTAATAATTTGGCAAAGTTTTCAAGTGAAATTCCTTTGTCTCCTTTTTCAAATTGACTAAGGAACTGTGGCGATACGATATCTGATGCTGCTTCCTTTAGGCTGAGTCCTCGTGCTTCGCGTAGGTACTTAAATGTAGCTCCAAATGGATATAGGTTTTCCATAAATAGTCTCCTTATATACTTCTAAGACTATTATACAAAAATTTAGAGTAAAAAATGGAGAAAGAAAACTATAGTTACAAAATATTAGAATTCTATGCTATTTTTTGTTTTTATGAACAAGATTGAAACTATAGTTTAAATGGCTAAAAAATTAAATATCTATTATGGTATGATAAGGGAGAGAATAGCTAATAAAGCTGGCTTGTTATACTAGTATAACAAGGATTGACTTACCACTCAATCCTATTCTATTAGCCATCAAAGGAGAAAATGCTATGGGGAAAACTTAAACACTTGACACTAGAAAAATATCATATTTACTTTTAAGGTTATAAGACAATTATCAAAAATTTTTAGAAAAATAGAAATATATAAGGAGTTTTGTTATGAAAAACAGAAAAATGTTGGCCTCTTCTTTACTAGCTGGTGCTTTATTGTCAGTAGGTTATGTAGCTTCTAAACCGACAGAAGTTCACGCTTTAACAGATATGAGTGTCAAGGATACTCAAAATCCCTTGAAAATCAACTTGATAGCCACTACTGGGAATCCGTTTTATTCAGGAAGTGTGCTGGTAGATATTCAAAGAAATTCTTCTAATGATAATCCATCTTTGTATTACGATTTAGTTAATGAAGATACAGGGGCTATTGTATCTAGTTATAACTTTAATAGTTTTGGGGATCAAACTAGAAGTCAAGACCATGTTTGGTTACTATATGCTGAAGATGGAAGATATCATATTGATGTTTATAGTGAAAAAGACTTTGGGAAAAGATATTTTGGTCGGTCAGAAGTCTTTAAAGTATCAAATCACGGATATGTACCTATAACAAATTCAGAAACACCAACAGCTACTGAAACTCCAAAACAATCTACTAACTCTAACTCAGGTCAGACTGGCTGGTCAGGTTCTTCTTACTACAAAGCTGGTGTGAAAGTAGTGAATCAATGGATTTTTGATGTTCAGTACAATTCTTATTTCTATCTAAATGCGTCAGGTAACTTTGTTCAAAATGCTTGGTCAGGCAACTACTATCTTAAATCAGGTGGCTACATGGCTAAGAGCGAATGGATTTACGATAAAAACTATAGTTCATATTATTACCTAACATCAGAAGGAAGCTATGCCCGTAATACTTGGGTAGGTAGCTATTACCTCAAATCAAACGGTAAAATGGCTAAGAGCGAGTGGGTCTATGATAGCAGCTATAGCTCTTACTATTACTTAACATCAGAAGGAAGCTATGCTCGTAACACATGGGTAGGTGACTACTATCTCAAGTCAAATGGTAAGATGGCAGTTAACGAACGTACTCCAGATGGTTACAAAGTAGATGGCTCAGGCAAGTGGGTAAGATAAGGAACTAGAATTCAATATGGAAAATGTAATTGATAAATTAAAAAGCTTATTTGAAACCAAGCGTAAGGAGAGTATTGCAGGTTTAGTTGTAATTGCACTAGTTTTAATTTTTGGAATAAAGAAATTAACGACTGATCCCTTAGATGGAACTTATGAAATTTTAACAAAACGTGATCATTTAATCATGGTGATTAAAGGAAATGCTGGTACTGTCATCTCTGAGGATTCTGATGGAGACAAAGAACAAAGACTAGTGAAAATTGATAAACAAAAGAAAGAATTGACAATCACAGACTCTAAAGGAAGAGAATTAGGAAAAACAAAATATATGTTAAAAGATAAGGAACTCTATCTTCAAGAGCCAGACCAAACGTTTAACCGAGTAAAATAGACTACGCATTAAAAGCTTACCCCAGTACCCTAAAAGCTACTGGGGTAGGAAATTGTATACAGGGAGAATATGAATGAAATTTAAAAAATTAATAACTCTAGCTAGTTTAGTAGGATTGATTACTTTCTTATTGCCAGTTGTTTCATCAGGTAATCAATTTATACCTCCATTAAGTGAACATGTTTCAGAATATTTAGATGTCCCATTATGGTATCTTTTTTTGATTTGGTATGGCGTATTTGTGATTACTTTTTTGTTGTCATTAGTAATTGGAAAAGGAAGAGTACTTCAAATTATTACATCGATTATAGTTATTCTGGTGAGTTTATTTGGAATTTTTGTTCATTTTTCAATAACACAAGAATTGGTTGGAAGATCGAATTTAGGTTTTGGAGCGATTATATATTATGTCTGTATTTTGATAAATATGTTTGCGGCAATAATGATTATAAAAGGTGATAAAGCTACTAGTAAACAGATTGATTAAATAACTTTCTTTCAGTAGTAGTTGGGATGGACGTGCTAGTAGAAATTCTGTGTTATATAGAGATAAGAGAGGTTTTAGATTAAAATGAAAAAAATTTTATTTCGTTTTCCATTTTGGTATTATTTAAATCCAATTAATTTTTTAGGTGTAGGTGTATTAGGTTTTATCACCTATTACAACACTGTAAGAATTTTTTCAGAAATTGCTGAGTTTGAGAAATTTAATGTTGCTCATTCACATAATCAGTTTTTTGTAATATTAGGTATTGTGTTCCATATTATTTGGGCAATTATCAATATTCTATTGTATCCGTATGTATTTTCTTACATTTTTAAAGTAGTCTCAAATATTATACCAAAAGGATTTTTCTTCAGTTTAATGTTTAAGCAAATAGGTGCGGCCTATAGAGAAGAAATGGATAAAGGGGATATTTATTTACATCATAGAATCTATTATGATTATCGTGGATATCCTACATCCATTGAACCAGTATATGATAGAGCAATTGATCGTGCACTTGACGCACTTGGTAATATGTTTGCTATCCAGTTTGGAATTAGGGTTATATGTATTAGTCTTGGGATAGTGGCTTTATTTGCATCATGGTATTTTACCATCTTTTATGGTTGGATTTTTGCTATTAAATATAATCGTCAACATCCTCCAAAAAAAAAGGGTCAAAATGAATCAGTAAAAATGCCTTCAATGCAAAAAGTAAATTCAGTTCCTGAAGTACAGGGGAGTGAATTGGACTCTGAAAGTCCAATATTGAGTGATCATAGGAGTCAAGAAATGTCTTCGCAAAAAAGAAAAGTGTCTGATTTATTAACTCAAGAAAGGGTAGAAAAGGCTGGGAATATTTTGGAAAAACTGCTATCAATCTTAATTAGAATTAGTATTGGATTTTTCAAAGTTTTAGGAAAAGTTGTATTGTTTACTTTTAAAGTTACGGGGGGAATTGCTAGAGGTATTGAGCATTCTGTGGAAGATTCAATTAGAAGAATGTTTTAGTCAGTTAAATAAAAACTTAAATATTACATAAAACTGATAGATAGATTAATAAATGATAAAATCTAAATGAAATGATATCTATAAGTCATTTTATTTAGATTTTTCATGGTTTAGAAAGATATTAAAAAAATGACAACATATAAAGTAGGGACAAGTTTTAGTTCATGGTCTTTTGGAGAAGCTTATTCGAAAGCTAAAGATGGTGATATTCTTGCATTTGAAGAAGGTTTTATGCTTGAACTACCTGCAGGAAGACACTATAAGATAGAAAAAAGCATCAAAATAGTTGGGAAAATTTCTGGGACAGAAGGTGGAGGAACACTTTATCACAATACTATAGCAGCGACTTTGAGAATTATGAATGGGGTTACAGTACAGTTTGAAAATATTTGGTTTCAAGTAGATGACCACCGCCGTGCTTTAGTAATACAGGGTGATTCAACTGTCGTTCTAAATACTGTATACTTTAATGAGCAATTAGAAAATAAAAAGTTTTTTATATTGGTTGAAGGTAAGTCGAAATTGTCAATCGAAAATGCAGGCAATCAATTATATAATGGTTCTTACAGTACAACATCAATTAAAGTTAGTAATTCTACTCTAGAACTAAAACGTGCTGAGTTAAATATAAAATTGAAAGCAGATAAGGGCTCATCTATTCAAATTGAAGATACAGTGATTGAGAACTGGAGTTCCAATGTATTAAATATAAAAGATTCATCAGTAACTTCCATAAATACTGTCTTAAAAGGGGGGAACGTTGAACAAGATTACCCCGCTGTTTTTTTAAGCCGTTCGACTGCAAAATTACAAAATACAGAAGTCACTCAACCGTTGTATCAAGCTGCTGTATATCTGACAAATAGTGCTAGTCTTGAATCAATTGGATCTTCTTTGACATCAATAAGGGCAATTAGTAGTCGAGTCTGTATAGAGCAAACAACCATTAGGGAATCTCTTTTGTTAGAATCCAATTCATTTTGTAGGGTTCGTGATTTTGTTGATATTATAGGTGAGAACGAGGAAAAAATTGATATTTATTGTGGAGCTTCTGTCTTAGTAGCAAATACAATAAAATTAAATCGTAATATTACCCCAAATATTCGACTTTCAGATAGTTCATACCTAATTGCAGATACTATTCTTAAAGAATTTGAAGATACGAATGGAATAATATGGGATATTTCAGATGATAGCTGTAAAATTTTGAATGAAGAGAGTACACATTCAGAACTACAAGAGGAAATTAGTGAGAGTATCGAACGCAATTATGAGGAAGAATTGTATAGCTTGATTGGTTTGAATAATGTAAAAAAAGAAGTTCAAAAATTATTAAGAACAGTAGAATTCAATCAAAAAAGGTTATCAGAAGGTCTTCCAGTCCAAGAACAATCTCTACATTCTGTTTTTACAGGAAATCCTGGTACAGGGAAGACAACAGTAGCAAGATTGTTAGGTAGAGTTCTCTTTGACAGAGGTGTTCTCCCTGGAGATGAATTTAAATTTATTGAGGTTTCTGAGTCGGATCTTATTGCAACGCATATTGGTGAGACAGCAGTACAAACGCAAGCAATATTGGAAAAGGCTAAAGGTGGAATCCTCTTTATTGATGAAGCATATACTTTAAATAAAGGAAAATCTTCTCAACATAATTTTGGATTAGAAGCTATAAACACGATTCTAAAGTATATGGAAGATTACCGCAATGAAATTATGATTATATTTGCGGGTTACACTAAAGAAATGGAACAGTTTTTTGAAACAAATCCTGGATTAAAGTCACGTGTACCAAATACATTCTTCTTTGAGGACTATTCTGGTGATGAAATTGTCGAAATGGGATTGAAAAATCTTCAGAAATCTGCTTATCAACTTGAAGACGAATCTTATTATGCTATGAGAGTCAAGCAGGCCTATAGTCGCTCGTTAGATCATAGTAATGGACGATGGATTCGTAATTTTAATGAACACTTGATGAGAGCTTTAGCCAATCGTGTTGTTGAGACGCAGGTTGAGGATTATGTGACAATTATCAATGACGATATAGATGATGTTCTTCTTCAAGGTACTCAAAAACCAGAAGAAAATCAAAAAGATGCTTTGGAACAATTACAAAACTTGATAGGAATTCAGAAAGTTAAAAAACAGGTTGAACAATTTATTTCATTAGCTCAGCTGAATAAGAAGAGGGAAGAACAAGGCGCTGCTGTAAGCGAGTTCTCACTACATTCGTTATTCTTGGGAAATCCAGGGACTGGAAAAACCACTGTAGCTCGTATTGTAGGAAAAATTCTATATCAAAAGGGAATTATTCCTCAAAATAAATTCATAGAGGTATCTCGTAGTGATTTAGTAGCTGGGTATGTAGGGCAAACGGCTATCAAGACGCAGGAAGTATTGAAATCTGCTTTAGGAGGAGTTTTGTTCATTGATGAAGCATACACGCTATCAAATTCTAATGAAGATCGATTTGGTAAAGAAGCAATTGATGAGATTCTTAAATTCATGGAAGATCATAGAAGAGATATTGTCATTATCTTTGCTGGATATACAAAGGAAATGGAAGAATTTCTCTCAGTAAATTCAGGACTACCAAGCCGAATTCCAAATACTTTTGATTTTGAAGACTATACAGAGGATGAAATTATTCAAATTGGTTTATTAGGATTAAAAAATCAAGGATACTTTATTGATGTGGACTATTATACTCAAACTATTGAATCTTTGTATAACAAAATCAATGATTGTAGTAATGGTCGCTGGATTAGAAATATCAATGAAAAAATCATTAAGAATTTATCAATTAGAGTATCACGTGAGAACGTGATTGATTTGTCGACAATAGATAAAGTCGATATTGAGAGAATGATGCTAGAATATGAGAGATTATAAAAATATGGAAAATCGTTTGAAATTACTAAACAAACTACTGGTGGTTATTTGTTCTATATTAGGCTTATTTTCACTTGTGAATTCAGCCCAAGCTGACAGTACTGACTACAACCAACTACTGCCACAAATTGCTGAGAAGTGGGAGAGTAAAGAGTTATCGGACAAAGCTAGATACCAAATAGGTTATGCACTGGTCGATATTGATAAAAATGGAACCGATGAGTTATTAATTGGTCGCTCTTATGATAGAAATTGGAGTTTGTATGCGGTCTATTATTTAAATGATCACACACCAACAAAGCTGATTGAAAGTATCTCAGAGGTTCAAAGTATAGGTCGAACATCTATTAGCCTTTTTAGTGATGGAAGTGTTGCTATCAGTGAATGGACTTCGGGTTCTGGACAAGGAGTAACAAAACTTTATCAACTCTCAAAAGAGAACAAAGAAGCGGAGCTTGTTCAAAATGTCGAATTTGATATGAAGGAAAAAGACGGATTTGGTATTGATTTTTCTGGAAAGTCAAAAATAGATACCTCAACTATTGAATATACTTCTCTAAATCTCCCAATCATTGGAGATAATATGGATCCTAATCCTCCCATGCCCAAGTCCCTTGTCGAAGCTAAAATTGGAGATGAAATTCCTTTGCCATCTGAGTTGGTAGGTATTTGGATTAATAAAGAGCCAAATAATGGTACTAAATCTGGTAGAGCTTCATCACTTATTTTAGGAGAGGATGGAAGCTATACTGGAACCTTTAAAGATGGAGATATTAGAGGGAAGGTATCCCGTCTTAAAAAAGTGAGTGAGAATGGATTTATTGTCTTAACAGAAAATCAAGAGAATGATTTTTTCTCTTTAATTGTTGGTTTAGGTGGAGGTTTGCCTCCTGGTCATCGACTCGAACATGGTATGGTACTAGAAGGGCGAACTTTATATAATGTATTGTGGGTAGTAAAAGAAGGGGAAGAAGACTATTCTAAACCTTCTAAGCTGGTAACTTTTGTAAATCCAACTTATGGTCCTAAGAAAATTGAGAAAAAAGCAGAACAAGAAGTAGCGAAAAAAGGCGACACAGTGGCAGAATCAACTCAAGACAGTAGTGAGAAGACACAGACAGAGCAAACGTTATTTGAAAAAATTCCAGTATTTGGACTGGTTGTGGGAGCTGGACTTATCCTCGTTTTAATACTCTCTATATTTTGGTTTAAAAAATAAGATTTTTTAAAAAACCTTTGATTTGCTACTGGAGAAAAAACCTCAAGAACTAGGGTTGAAAGTTAGTTCTTGAGGTTTTTAAGTTATTCGATTTAGAGTGATTCTCAACTATCAAACTGGACTTCTTCTAGTAGATAGTCGATAAAGCGTTCGCCCATCTTAGACAGGCTTGTTTTTTCATGCTGGATATAGACCAGTTCAATTGGGTCATCAATATCCAGTGGGATGGAAACGATATTGTCTCCGTTGAGGTTGCTGTTCAAAATACCTGTTGCAATGGTATAACCATCCAAACCAATCAAGAGATTAAAGAGGGTAGCACGGTCGCTGACTACGATAGATTTTTTGTGGTATTCCTGCGATAGAATCTCTTCAGAGAAGTAGAAGGAGT
The DNA here is from genome assembly GCA_905221285.1 of bacterium. Taxonomy (GTDB): domain Bacteria; phylum Bacillota; class Bacilli; order Lactobacillales; family Streptococcaceae; genus Streptococcus. The sequence goes on along the minus strand of CAJNCM010000009.1, from coordinate 55,426 downwards.
TGTGCGTCCCCTGGTCATAGCTGAGGTAAGGGAAGTTTTCCAAATCAGACAGTTTAACCTTGTCTTTCTTTGCCAGAGGATTAGTCTTGCTGACAAAGATATGAGGCTGGGCGGTAAAGAGATGGTGAGCCAGCAGGTGGTTGTCATCCAGCATTTTGGTTAAAACATCACGGTTGTAGCTGTTAAAAAATAGGACACCGACCTCACTACGGAAGTTCTTGACGTCGTCAATAATCTCCCAAGTACGAGTTTCACGAAGGAAGAGCTCGTATTTCTCCATATCACTTTTCTTGAGTAGAGAAACAAAGGCATTGACCACAAAGGCATAGTGCTGGGAGGAAACGCTAAAGAGTTCGCGGTGGGCGACAGGATTTTTATAGCGTTCTTCCAGAAGCTGGGTTTGCTCGACAACTTGACGGGCATAGGAGAGAAACTCCATGCCATCACGGGTCAAGGTGATACCCTTGGGATTGCGGATAAAGATTTCAATGCCCATTTCATTTTCCAAATCTCTCACAGCGTTGGAAAGACTAGGTTGAGTGATAAAGAGTTGCTTGGCCGCCTCATTCATGGAGCCAGTTTCGACGATTTTGATAATATAATGTAATTGTTGAATTCTCATGTTTTTATTGTACCACACTTGCGTCAGAATCGCCAAAGAAGATAGGAAAATCAGGAGTATTGTGTGGGTCTCTTCTTGAAAAAAACACAAAATTTTGCTAGAATGAGTCTTATGAAAACATTCTATGATGTGCAACAATTCCTCAAACGATTTGGTATTATTGTTTACATGGGAAAACGCTTATATGATATTGAACTGATGAAGTTGGAACTCTCACGGATTTACGATGCAGGGTTGATGGACAAATTAGACTATCTAGAAGCAGAAGCGGTTCTTCGCAGAGAGCACAAGGTAGAATTGGATTATATTGAGAAAAATGGAGAAAAGAACTAATGGTTACTTGGATTTTGTGGGCACTTATACTAGCAATGTTGGCATGGATGGGCTTTAACTATCTTCGTATTCGCCGTGCGGCTAAAATTGTAGACAATGAGGAGTTTGAAGCCTTGATTCGTACGGGTCAATTGATTGATTTGCGCGACCCAGCTGAATTCCACAGAAAACATATCCTTGGTGCCCGCAATATTCCTTCAAGTCAGTTGAAAACTAGTCTTGCAGCCCTTCGTAAAGAGAAACCTGTCCTTCTTTACGAAAACCAACGTGCGCAACGGGTTACAAATGCAGCCCTTTACTTGAAAAAACAAGGTTTTTCTGAGATTTATATCCTTTCTTATGGTTTGGATTCTTGGAAAGGGAAAGTCAAAGTTGAGAAATAAGAAAACGAGCTTGGATGTTTCCGAGCTCATTTTTTAACCACTTTTTCTGAGAAAGTCACGAATGATTGTCAACTCTTCTGAGTTTAGGGGACGGTAGTCTCCTTCTTGAAGATTCTGATCCAAGCTCCAAGGTCCAAAATGGGTGCGCTTGAGGGAGGTCACCTTGACACCAATCGAGAGGAACATTTTCTTAACCTGATGAAATTTTCCTTCTGAAATGGTAATAGAGGCTTGGCTGTGGGAAGGACTTGCAGATAGAATCTTTAGTCTTGCAGGTTTACAGACAGTGCCATCTAAAAAGACAATTCCCTTTTGAAAGGCTTGGATATGGTCAGGTGTTAGAAGTCCATTAACCTCAACTTGATAAGTCTTATCGACATGATATTGGGGATGGAGGAGTTGGAAGCCCAAGGGACCGTTATCGGTCAAGAGAAGGAGTCCTGTCGTATCTCGGTCCAGTCGGCCGACGGCATAGAGCTTGTCAGACTGGATGTCAGGCGGAAGGAGGTCCATGACGGTTGGAAGTTTCTTGTCTTTGTTGGCTGTAACGACACCAGCAGGTTTATGAAGCATAAGATAGGTGTGCTCATAGCCTCGAATGATTTGGTCTTGAAAAAGGAGTTTTTGTAGTCCTGTATCGATATTTTGGGCTAGGGAGCGGGCTGGGCGACCATCGACTAGAATTTCCTCTTTGAGTAAGGCTTGTTTCATGGCCTTTCGGCTGATTTTTTCTTTGGCTAATAAATTATCTAAACGCATACTGTGCCTATCTTATCATAAGTCGCTTGCTTTGAAAAGGCTTGACGTGAAAAGAAAAGCGGAGTGAAAACATTTACACTTGCTTGAATTATGTTATTTACTTGAAATTATGGTATAATCGTTCAGTTAGAAAATAAATTTTGAATATTATAGAGGAAATCATGACAAAATTAAGAGAAGATATCCGTAACATTGCGATTATCGCCCACGTTGACCACGGTAAAACAACCCTCGTTGACGAATTATTGAAACAATCAGAAACGCTTGATGCACGTACTGAATTGGCTGAGCGTGCTATGGACTCGAATGATATCGAGAAAGAGCGTGGAATTACCATCCTTGCTAAAAATACAGCCGTTGCCTACAACGGAACTCGTATCAACATCATGGACACCCCAGGACACGCGGACTTCGGTGGAGAAGTTGAGCGTATCATGAAAATGGTTGACGGTGTTGTCTTGGTCGTAGATGCCTACGAAGGAACCATGCCACAAACTCGTTTCGTATTGAAAAAAGCTTTGGAACAAGACCTTGTCCCAATCGTGGTTGTTAATAAAATCGATAAGCCATCAGCTCGTCCAGCGGAAGTAGTGGATGAAGTATTGGAACTTTTCATCGAGCTTGGTGCAGATGATGACCAGCTTGATTTCCCAGTAGTGTATGCTTCAGCGATCAACGGAACTTCTTCATTGTCAGATGACCCAGCTGACCAAGAAGCTACTATGGCACCAATCTTTGACACAATTATCGACCATATCCCAGCTCCAGTAGACAACTCAGATGAGCCTTTGCAGTTCCAAGTATCACTTTTGGACTACAATGACTTCGTTGGACGTATTGGTATCGGTCGTGTCTTCCGTGGTACTGTTAAGGTTGGGGACCAAGTTACCCTTTCTAAACTTGATGGCACAACTAAAAACTTCCGTGTTACAAAACTCTTTGGTTTCTTTGGTTTGGAACGTCGTGAAATCCAAGAAGCAAAAGCAGGTGACTTGATTGCCGTTTCTGGTATGGAAGATATCTTTGTCGGTGAAACCATTACTCCGACAGATGCAGTAGAAGCTCTTCCAATCCTACACATCGATGAGCCAACTCTTCAAATGACTTTCTTGGTCAACAACTCACCATTTGCTGGTAAAGAAGGTAAATGGGTGACTTCTCGTAAGGTGGAAGAACGTTTGCAGGCAGAATTGCAAACAGACGTTTCCCTTCGTGTTGATCCAACTGACTCTCCAGATAAATGGACTGTTTCAGGACGTGGAGAATTGCACTTGTCAATCCTTATCGAAACAATGCGTCGTGAGGGATATGAACTTCAAGTATCTCGTCCAGAAGTTATCGTAAAAGAAATCGACGGTGTTAAATGTGAGCCATTTGAACGTGTTCAAATCGACACTCCAGAAGAATACCAAGGGTCTGTTATCCAAAGCCTTTCTGAACGTAAGGGTGAAATGTTGGATATGATTTCAACTGGTAATGGTCAAACTCGTTTGGTCTTCCTTGTTCCAGCGCGTGGTTTGATTGGATACTCAACTGAGTTCTTGTCAATGACTCGTGGTTACGGTATTATGAACCATACCTTCGACCAATACTTGCCATTGATTCCAGGGGAAATTGGTGGTCGTCACCGTGGTGCCCTTGTTTCTATCGATGCTGGTAAGGCTACAACTTACTCAATCATGTCTATCGAAGAACGTGGTACGATCTTTGTCAACCCAGGTACTGAGGTTTATGAAGGAATGATCATTGGTGAAAACTCTCGTGAGAACGACTTGACAGTTAACATCACTAAGGCTAAACAAATGACCAACGTTCGTTCAGCTACTAAGGACCAAACAGCTGTTATCAAGACACCTCGTATCTTGACACTTGAAGAATCTCTTGAGTTCTTGAACGACGATGAGTACATGGAAGTAACTCCTGAGTCTATCCGTTTGCGTAAACAAATCCTTAACAAAGCAGAGCGTGAGAAAGCTAACAAGAAGAAAAAATCAGCTGAATAAGAGCTAGAAAGAGATAAAGATGGTTTATTTAATCATAGGACTCCTCTTATTACTACTCTATGTATTTGCGACACCAGAAAGCATTAAAGGGACAGTCAATATCGTCCTTGTCGTCTTTGCTTTCGTAGCACTCTTGATTTTACTCATGCTGTCTGTTCTGCAAATCTTTCAGCTACCGACAGAATTTTTTATCGCAATCGCCATGCTCTTCCTAGCATACTTTAGCTTGCGAGATATTACCCTCATGTCGGTTAGTAAAAACAAAAGAAGATAAAAAGAGAGTTTTAGCTCTCTTTTTGCTTGTTAGAATGCTGAATATGAGCATTTTCGTTTAGAATTATTTCCATAAAAATGGTAAAATAGTAAGAGTAGAAATGGAGTTCGAGACATGAAAGTAATAGATCAATTTAAAAATAAGAAAGTCCTTGTTTTAGGTTTGGCTAAGTCTGGTGAATCTGCAGCTCGTTTATTGGACAAGCTAGGTGCCATTGTGACAGTAAATGACGGGAAACCATTCGAGGACAATCCAGCTGCGCAAAGTTTGCTGGAAGAAGGGATTAAGGTCATCACAGGCGGTCATCCTTTGGAACTCTTGGATGAAGAGTTTGCCCTTATGGTGAAAAATCCAGGCATTCCCTACAGCAATCCCATGATTGAAAAGGCTTTGGCCAAGGGAATTCCAGTCTTGACTGAGGTGGAATTGGCTTACTTGATTTCAGAAGCACCGATTGTTGGTATTACTGGTTCAAATGGTAAAACAACCACAACGACCATGATTGGGGAAGTTTTGACTGCTGCTGGTCAACATGGTCTTTTATCAGGGAATATCGGCTATCCAGCTAGTCAAGTGGCACAAACTGCGTCAGACAAGGACACGCTTGTCATGGAACTTTCTTCTTTCCAACTCATGGGCGTTCAAGAATTCCATCCTGAGATTGCAGTTATTACCAACCTCATGCCAACTCATATCGATTATCATGGTTCTTTTGAGGAATATGTAGCAGCCAAGTGGAATATCCAGAACAAGATGACAGCAGCTGATTTCCTTGTCTTGAACTTTAACCAAGACTTGGCAAAAGACTTGGCTACTAAAACACAAGCTACCGTTGTACCATTCTCAACACTTGAAAAGGTTGATGGAGCTTATCTGGAAGATGGTCAACTCTACTTCCGTGGGGAAGTTGTCATGGCAGCGAATGAAATCGGAGTTCCAGGTAGCCACAATGTGGAAAATGCCCTTGCGACGATTGCTGTAGCCAAGCTTCGTGGTGTGGACAACCAAACCATCAAAGAAACTCTTTCAGCCTTTGGTGGTGTCAAACACCGTCTCCAATTTGTGGATGAAATCAAGGGTGTCAAATTCTATAATGATAGCAAGTCAACCAATATCTTGGCTACTCAGAAAGCCTTGTCAGGATTTGACAACAGCAAGGTCGTCTTGATTGCAGGTGGTTTGGACCGTGGTAATGAGTTTGACGAATTGGTTCCAGACATTACTGGACTCAAGAAGATGGTCATCCTGGGTCAGTCTGCCGAACGTGTTAAACGGGCAGCAGACAAGGCAGGTGTGGCTTATGTGGATGCGACTGATATTGCAGATGCGACCCGCAAGGCTTACGAGCTTGCGACTCAAGGAGACGTGGTTCTTCTCAGTCCAGCAAATGCCAGCTGGGATATGTATGCTAACTTTGAAGTACGTGGCGACCTCTTTATCGACACAGTAGCGGAGTTAAAGGAATAATATGAAAAAAATTGTCTTTACAGGTGGGGGGACGGTTGGACACGTGACCCTCAACCTTTTGTTAATGCCCAAGTTCATCGAAGATGGATGGGAAGTCCACTATATCGGAGATAAACGTGGCATCGAACACCAAGAAATCCTCAAGTCGGGTCTAGATGTCACCTTCCATTCCATTGCGACTGGAAAATTGCGTCGTTATTTCTCTTGGCAAAATATGCTGGACGTCTTTAAAGTTGGCTGGGGAATTGTCCAGTCGCTCTTTATCATGTTGCGACTTCGTCCACAGGCTCTTTTTTCAAAGGGAGGCTTTGTCTCAGTACCGCCTGTTATCGCTGCGCGTGTGTCAGGAGTGCCTGTCTTTATTCACGAATCTGACCTATCTATGGGCTTGGCTAATAAAATTGCCTATAAATTTGCGACTAAGATGTATTCAACCTTTGAGCAAGCTTCAAGTTTGTCTAAGGTCGAGCATGTGGGAGCAGTGACAAAGGTTTCAGACCAAAACACTCCAGAACCCGATGAATTGGTAGATATTCAAACTCACTTTAATCCCAAATTGCCAACAGTATTGTTTGTCGGTGGTTCTGCAGGTGCTCGTGTCTTTAACCAATTGGTGACAGACCATAAGAAAGAACTGACAGAACGCTACAATATTATCAATCTAACTGGAGATTCTAGTCTGAATGAGTTGAGCCAAAATCTTTTTCGTGTTGACTATGTGACCAATCTCTATCAACCCTTGATGGAATTGGCTGATATTGTTGTGACACGTGGTGGTGCCAATACGATTTTTGAGCTCTTGGCAATGGCAAAATTACATGTTATTGTGCCACTTGGTCGTGAAGCTAGTCGTGGTGACCAGATTGAAAATGCAGCCTACTTTGTAAAAAAAGGCTATGCAGAAGAGCTTCAAGAAAGCGATTTGACCTTGGACAGTTTAGAAGAGAAGCTTTCTCACTTACTAAGTCACAAGGAAGATTACCAAGCTAAGATGAAGGCTTCTAAGGAATTGAAATCTCTAGCAGATTTTTATCAATTGTTAAAAAAAGATTTATCATAAGGAAAGTAAATGTCAAAAGATAAGAAAAATGAGGGCAAAGAAATCCTCGAAGAATTTAAAGAGTTATCAGAATGGCAGAAACGAAACCAAGAATATCTAAAAAAGAAGGCTGAAGAAGAGGCGGTCCTAGCTGAGGAGAAGGAAAAGGAAAGACAAGCTCGAATGGCTTCAAAATCTGAAAAGTCAGATGCAACTGAGCACCAAGAGAGTGAATCTGATCCAAAAGACTCAAAATTAGCTAAGGATGATACTGAAGAAAAAGTAGAAGAGTCAGAAGACGTCAAAAAAGAAGTACCCAAAGAAGAACCAAAATCCAAAGAGCCAAAGAAACAGAATAAACAGAATAAAAAAATAGAGAAAAAGCCTGTAAAGGAAAAACCGGCTAAACCGAAAATTCCAGGAGTTCATATCTGGCGGGCTATCTCGATTTTGTTTCTCAGTCTGCTTTTATTGGTTGTCTCTGCATACTTGCTCAGTCCTTATGCGACCATGAAGGATATTCGTGTTGAGGGAACAGTGCAAACTACAGCTGATGATATTCTACAGGCTTCAGGCATTCAGGATTCAGATTATACGATTAACCTTCTGCTAGATAAGGCAAAATATGAAGAGCAGATCAAGTCTAACTATTGGGTTGAATCAGCTCAGCTTGCCTATCAATTTCCAACTAAGTTTACTATTAAGGTTAAGGAATACGATATTGTTGCCTACTATGTTTCTGGTGAAAATCATTATCCTATTCTTTCCAGTGGTCAGCTTGAAACCAGTTCTGTGAGTTTGGTGAGTCTGCCAGAAACTTATATATCAGTTCTCTTTAATGACAGCGAACAAATCAAAACCTTTACGTCAGAACTTGCTCAAATTAGTCCAGAACTCAAGGCGGCTATCCAGAAGGTGGAATTAGCCCCAAGCAAGGTCACATCAGATTTAATTCGATTGACTATGAATGATTCGGACGAAGTTTTGGTTCCCCTTTCTGAAATGAGTAAGAAATTGCCTTATTATAGTAAGATTAAGCCTCAATTGTCAGAACCAAGTGTGGTCGACATGGAAGCTGGAATTTACAGTTACACTGTGGCGGATAAATTAATTATGGAGGCTGAGGAAAAAGCCAAACAAGAGGCCAAGGAAGCTGAGAAGAAACAGAAAGAGGAAGAGAAGAAAAGACTGGAAGAACAGCAGAATAAACTAGAAGAGGAAAGGAAAAAGCTGGAGGAAGAGGGCAATCAAAACCAAACGACCCGACGTTCATCGCGCCGCTAGGTTTAGCTTTTCTCCTATAGCTCTTTAGTGATCAAGTTTTTACTTGACAAGTGCTAGTAGAAATAATAGAATAGTAAAAAACCTTTAAAGCAGTCCAGAGAGGCAGCTAAGGTTAGACGGTGAAAGGGTGGAGACTACCCATTTTTCGTGGAACCTTGCTGTTGGCAGGTTCCTTTTTTCGTGGCTTCTTGTGGCCAGACTCTCTCACTAGCAAAGGTAAAAGGAGAAACCTATGCGAGAACATCGTCCAGTTATTGCTCTTGATTTTCCTAGTTTTGAGGCGGTCAAGGAATTCTTAGCTCTTTTTCCAGCAGAAGAAAGCCTTTATCTTAAGGTAGGGATGGAGCTTTATTACGCAACGGGGCCTGAGATTGTGTCTTACTTGAAAGGCTTGGGGCACAGTGTCTTTTTGGATCTCAAGCTGCATGACATTCCCAATACAGTCAAGTCAGCCATGAAGGTCCTGTCTCAGCTTGGTGTGGATATGACAAATGTTCATGCGGCTGGGGGTGTAGAGATGATGAAGGCTGCGCGTGAAGGTCTTGGAAGTCAAGCAAAATTGATAGCTGTAACGCAGCTTACATCAACGTCAGAAACTCAGATGCAGGACTTTCAAAATATCCAAACTAGCCTGCAAGAGTCTGTAATACATTATGCCAAGAAGACAGCTGAAGCTGGCTTGGATGGTGTCGTTTGCTCGGCTAAGGAAGTACAACTCATCAAGCAGGCCACCAATCCAGATTTTATCTGTCTGACACCGGGCATTCGTCCTGCAGGTGCTGCAGTAGGAGATCAAAAACGCGTCATGACGCCAGCGGATGCTTATCAAATCGGTAGTGACTATATCGTAGTGGGACGTCCCATTACCCAAGCTGAGAATCCTGTTGCAGCTTATCATGCCATCAAGGATGAATGGACACAGGACTGGAATTAAAGAACTAGATTAGAAAAATAAAAGGAGAATACCATGACACTTGCTAAAGATATCGCTAGCCACCTCTTGAAAATTCAAGCAGTTTACCTCAAACCAGAGGAGCCTTTCACTTGGGCATCTGGTATCAAGTCACCGATTTACACGGATAATCGTGTGACACTAGCCTATCCAGAAACTCGTACTCTCATTGAAAATGGTTTTGTAGATGCTATCAAAGAAGCCTTTCCAGATGTAGAAGTGATTGCAGGAACTGCGACAGCTGGGATTCCACACGGAGCTATCATTGCTGATAAGATGAACTTGCCTTTTGCCTATATCCGTAGCAAACCAAAAGACCACGGAGCTGGTAACCAAATCGAAGGCCGCGTAGCTCAAGGTCAAAAAATGGTAGTGGTTGAAGACCTTATTTCAACTGGTGGTTCTGTTCTTGAAGCTGTAGCAGCTGCTAAACGAGAAGGAGCAGATGTTCTTGGAGTTGTAGCGATTTTCAGCTACCAATTGCCAAAAGCAGATAAGAACTTCTCAGATGCTGGTGTTAAGCTGTTAACACTTTCTAACTACAGTGAACTCATTCACCTAGCTCAAGAAGAAGGTTACATCACACCAGAAGGCTTAGATCTCCTAAAACGATTTAAAGAAGACCAAGAAAATTGGCAAAATGCCTAAAACATAGAAAATCAGGTAGTCACTAGGATTACCTGATTTCTTTTTGTGATTTCATTGAGAATTATACTCAATGAAAATCAAAGAGCAAACTAGGAAGCTAGCTGCAGGTTGCTCAAAGCACTGCTTTGAGGTTGTGGATAAGACTGACGAAGTCAGTCACATATATAATCCAAGGTGAAGCTGATGTGGTTTGAATTTGATTTTCGAAGAGTATTAGTCGACTTTTCCACCTTCAACAACCAGGTCATCTGCTTTAGCAGCGTCACCGTAGGTTGGGTGAAGTGTTTTTTCATAGGCCTTGTGGAAGAAGTTTTCCTTACCTAATTTTTCAATATCTTTATTGATGAAGTCTAGCAATTCTTGGTTGCCTTTTTGAACTGCTGCTGCGATGGTATCTGGATCACCGAGGGAAGTAATTCCTACTTCAAATCCTTTGTTTTCAAGCGCCCAAGCTAGGACTTCCGTATTGTCAGTAGAGAAGGCATCTCCACGTCCGTCAAGAAGGGCTTGGTAGGCATCGCTATATTGGTCGTATTTTTGAAGCTTGATTTCTGGATGATTCTTTTCAAAATAAGTTTCAGCGGTCGTTCCTTTTGTGACAATTAAGGTTTTACCTTCAAGTTGTTTGATGTCTGTAATGAGACCAGTCTTAGGTGATACGACACCCAGAGAAACTTTCATATATGGAAGGGCAAAATCAACTTGTTTCTTACGTTCATCAGTCACTGTAAAGTTAGCAAGAGTAATATCTACCTTGTTTGAAATCAAGTATTCAGCACGGTTGGCAGCGTCGACTGAAACGTATTTAACCTTCACTCCAAGGTCTTGTGCTAATTGGTTCCCAAGTTCAATATCGTAGCCTTGGTAAGAACCATCATTGTCAACGTAACCAAACGGTTTCTTGTCCCCAAATACGGCGATTCGTAGTTCACCGCTTTTTTTGATTTCATCGATAGTGCGAGCCTTGGCAGTGGTTTTACCAGACGATGCACCAGCATTTCCACCTGAGCTACAAGCTGTGACAAAGATTAGGGCAAAGGCAAGAGCCAAAACAGTTAAGAGTGGTTTGAGTAGTTTCATAAAAATCTCCTTTATAGATATGAGCCAAATTGGCTAAAGTCAAAGACGTTTAAAAATTCCTGAGCTCGTTTGGTTTGCGGATTGGTAAAGAAGGCTTGAGCCGTTCCTTCTTCAGCGATTTTCCCTTGGTCGAGGAAGATAATCCGATCGGCAATTGCTTGGGCAAACTGCATTTCGTGGGTTACTAAAATCATGGTACGGCCTTCTTGGGCCAAATCATTGATAAGTTCCAGAACCTCACGCACCATTTCTGGATCCAGCGAAGCAGTCACTTCGTCAAAAAGGATGATTTCTGGATGCATGAGGAGAGCACGGACAATTGCAACCCGTTGCTTCTGTCCACCAGATAATTGACGCGCAAAGCTATGTTGTTTGTCTAGTAAACCGACACGCTCCAGTAGTTGCAGAGCTTCTTCCATTACTTCCTTCTTGTCTCTTCCCTGAGCCTTGATAGGGCCTAGGATGAGGTTTTGTAGGACATCCAGATGGGGAAAGAGTTCATAGCTTTGAAATACCATGCCAATCTTTTGGCGAACTAGGTGAAAATCTTTTTTATTTTCAACGATAGACTGACCATCCAGCAGGATATCTCCACCTTGAATACTTTCTAAGCCATTGAGGCAACGAAGGAGGGTACTTTTCCCACAACCAGATGGTCCTAGGATAACAACAACTTCCCCTTTTTTGATTTCTAGAGAAAGTCCTTGGAGGATGGGATTGTCTCCGAAGGATTTTTTTAGTTCCTTGATTTCTAGGATAGTTTCAGACATTTAGTTCCTCCAATGTTTTTCTAAGTGAGTGGATAGTTTGGAAATAGGGAAGCAGACTGCGAAATACAAGACCAGAATGGTTCCATAAATCCAAAAGGAAGCGGTTGGGATGGTCAGGCGATTGCTATCAATGATTTGTTGTCCAACTTTGGTAACCTCTACAACTCCAATCAATACGACTAAGGAAGTGGTTTTGATCATCCGAGTGACAAGGTTAATGGCCTGCGGTAGCAGTCTTCTCAAGACTTGTGGGATGATAATGTGGTAGTAAAGTTGAACATTGGTCAAACCTAGCGCCTGTCCACTTTCAAACTGATGCTTAGGGAGGGAAGTGATGGCTCCACGTACCAAGTCTCCCATTTCAGCCGTTCCCCAGAGGGTAAAAACGATAATAGCTGAAGTCTCACCTGAGATATTGATATTAAAGTTTCGAGCCAAGCCAAAGTAAACGATGAAGAGCAACACCAGTTGGGGCATGATACGGATAAATTCCAGATACAATCGTGTTAAAAATCGTACGATTCTAGAATGGGAAGTCATGATGATTCCCATGACTGTTCCGAACATCATGGATAAGAGGACAGACAGGATGGATATGCCAATCGTAACGCTCAATCCCTGTAAGATTCTCAGGAGATTATTTCCCTGAAAGAGTACTTGGATTCCCGAATCCTGCATGGCGGAGCCTCCTTTCTATCCAGCTAAAGACCAGTGAGATGGGTAAAAGCATTATCAGATAAGCAACTACCAACATAGCTAGCGCAATGTCTGTCTCATAGTAGAGCCCAATCAAGTCCTTGGCGACGTACATGAGGTCGGCCAAAGCCACTGCTGAGAAAACAGAGGTTTCCTTGATGAGGAAAATGACATTAGCACTAAAAGATGGTAGAGCAACCGCTGTTGCTTGCGGAAAAACTACATAGCGAAAGACCTGTACAGGTCTCAGACCAATGGCCAATCCTATCTCCTGCTGGGTTTGACTAACAGCTTCCAGCCCACTTCGAAAAGATTCTGCCATATAGGAGCCTCCTAAAAAGATAAGTCCCAGAGTAGCACAGACTTCTGAAGATAGGACAATCCCTACTCTAGGAAGACCGAAGTAGAGAAAGAAGAGTTGAATCAAAAGGGGCGTATTACGTGACAATTCAATATAGGCTGTCGCTACTTGCGCCAAAACAGGGATTCGATAATGTCGGATGATACTAACGATTAAACCGAGCAGAAAGGATCCCAAAATTCCCCAAACTGCAATATGCAAGGTTAGAAAGAATGCCTTTTGATATAGTGGTAGATATTGTTCAACAATGGACCAATCCAAAAATAGAACCTCCCATCTAGAAATAATACAGTTATTGTAGCACTTAAAATCTTCTTTGGATAATATCTATTTTTTATTGCCGTTATAAGGATTTTTTATCATAGACATAAAATTTCTGAAATTTCCAAACAAAATATTTGAAAAGTTTTGAAAAAAGAGTTATGATATTTTTGTAATATACAAAGTAAACGCTTACTTATTAAGGAGGGCATTTTATGTCATACAAAACAAGCAATGCAGAAGGTCATGTAGATTTCATCAATACCTATGATTTGGAGCCAATGGCGCAACAAGTTATTCCTAAAGCAGCATTTGGCTATATCGCTAGTGGGGCGGAAGATACTTTCACTTTGCGTGAGAATATTCGCGCCTTTAACCACAAACTCATCGTTCCGCATACGCTTTGCAATGTAGAAAATCCAAGTACAGAGATTGAATTTGCAGGTGAAAAATTGTCTTCACCAATCATTATGGCGCCTGTTGCGGCTCATAAATTGGCAAATGAACAGGGTGAAGTGGCGACTGCGCGTGGTGTGCATGAGTTTGGTTCCCTCTATACAACCAGTTCCTACTCTACTGTTGATCTTCCAGAAATTACAGAAGCCCTTCAAGGGACACCTCACTGGTTCCAATTTTACTTTAGTAAGGATGATGGCATTAACCGCCACATTATGGACCGTGTGAAGGCTGAAGGTTATAAAGCGATTGTCTTGACTGCAGATGCAACTGTAGGAGGCAATCGTGAGGTGGACAAGCGTAATGGTTTTGTCTTCCCAGTTGGCATGCCGATTGTTGAGGAATATCTGCCAGAAGGTGCTGGAAAATCAATGGACTTTGTTTACAAATCAGCTAAACAACGCTTGTCTCCACGTGATGTAGAATTTATCGCTGAATACTCAGGACTTCCTGTTTATGTCAAGGGACCACAATGCCGTGAGGACGTTGAACGTTCGCTTGCTGCAGGTGCTTCTGGTATCTGGGTGACCAACCATGGTGGCCGTCAAATCGACGGTGGACCAGCTGCCTTCGATTCACTTCAAGAAGTAGCTGAAGCAGTTGATAAACGTGTGCCAATTGTCTTTGACTCTGGTATTCGTCGTGGCCAACACGTCTTTAAAGCCTTGGCTTCAGGAGCAGACTTGGTAGCTATTGGCCGCCCGGTTATCTATGGCTTGGCTCTCGGCGGTAGTGTTGGTGTGCGTCAAGTCTTTGAACACTTGAATGCGGAATTGAAGACAGTCATGCAGTTGTCTGGAACTCAGACTATTGAAGATGTTAAACACTTTAAACTTCGTCATAACCCATACAACCCAACCTTCCCAGTTGACCCACGCGACTTAAAATTGTATTGATAAAAGAGATTGCCTCCACTTGATGTGGAGGTTTTTCTTCGTCTATAGGAAGAATAAATCACCATTGAAATCTATATAAATATATTTTCTAATCAAAAATCTTGCTAGGGCTTTCATTTTTTGCTATACTGGTGCAGTAATTAAATAATAAAGACATTTGGGGTGCTTTAGGCTGAGATGATACCCATTGAACCTGATACAGTTAAGACTGGCGAAGGGAAATGTGAAACGTTTTTTCGTATGGCGAAATGAACGATCTAATCTTGTAAGTCAACTCTAATTCTTGATTGTAATTGGAGCTTTTTTGTTTATACAAACTGGATAGGCTTGTTTAGGTAGCTCTCTGCAAATGCCCTTGATTTTCTTTAAAAAGGTCAAGTAAAACTAGGATTTTCTTGATGTTTTGTCGATTACGAACGAGTAAAGAGAGGAAAAGTAAATATGGAAACACAAGACTATGCATTTGAGCCAGGTTTGACTGTTGGAGAATTATTAAAAAGCAGTCAGAAGGATTGGCAGGATGCAATCAATCATCGTTTTGTTAAGGAACTTTTTGAGGGGACAATTGAGAATAAGGTCTTAAAAGACTACCTAATTCAAGATTATCACTTCTTTGATGCCTTCTTATCCATGCTGGGTGCCTGCGTAGCCCACGCAGACCAGCTTGAATCCAAGCTTCGTTTTGCCAAGCAACTAGGCTTTCTTGAAGCAGATGAAGACGGTTATTTCCAGAAGGCTTTCAAAGAGTTAAAAGTATCTGAGAATGATTATCTGGAAGTGACCTTGCATCCTGTAACAAAAGCCTTTCAGGATCTAATGTATTCGGCAGTGGATTCATCAAACTATGCACATCTTTTGGTCATGCTGGTCATTGCAGAAGGTCTCTATTTAGACTGGGGTTCTAAAGATTTGGCTCTACCTGAAGCCTACATTCATTCGGAATGGATCAATCTCCACAGAGGTCCTTTCTTTGCAGAGTGGGTTCAATTTCTGGTTGATGAACTTAATCGTGTTGGGAAAGGTCTAGAAGATTTGACAGAACTTCAGCAACGCTGGAATCAAGCAGTCGTTTTAGAATTAGCCTTTTTTGATATTGGTTACGATGCCTAGAGAAGGTTTAGGATATTTACAAATTTGATGAGGTAAATCATTCAATGTAAATGAAAAAAGTTTCTTAACGAAAGATAGAGATAAATCGAAATCAGTAGATCGTATAAAGTGAAAAGGAAAGATTTCAATATGACAAGTTTAAAATTATTAAAAGAAAAAGCACCTTTGGTCATTTGTATAACCAATGATGTAGTAAAAAATTTCACAGCAAATGGATTAGTAGCACTGGGTGCATCACCAGCCATGAGTGAGTTTCCAGCAGATTTAGAGGATTTGTTAAAGTATGCTGGTGGTTTATTAATAAACATAGGAACATTAACAGATGAAAATTGGAAATTATACCAAGCTGCTCTGAAAATTGCAGAGAAATATAATGTCCCAGCAGTTTTAGATCCTGTAGCCTGTGGAGCAGGAGAATATAGAAAAAAAGTAGCAGATGATCTAATCAAAAATTACAAACTAGCAGCGATTAGAGGAAATGCTGGCGAGATTGCCTCTTTAGTAGGGATAAATGTGGCATCTAAAGGAGTAGATAGTGCGGGAGTAGATAATATTGATGAAATTGCTCTAGCAGCAAATAAGAAGTTCAATATCCCTATAATAGTAACAGGTGAAGTGGATGCTATTGCGGTAAATGGAGAAGTGGTAACGATTCATAATGGTAGTGCCATGATGCCAAAAGTTATTGGGACAGGATGCTTATTAGGTGCTGTAGTAGCAAGCTTTATCGGACTTGAAAAAGGTCAAGAATTGAAATCATTAGAAACAGCAATGTTGGTTTACAATATCGCTGGAGAAATGGCAGAAAAACGTCCAAATGGGCATCTTCCTGGAACATTTAAAGTTGAATTTATAAATGCCTTATACGAGATTACAGACGAAGATGTAAAGGAATTCAAAAGAGTGAAGTAAAATGTTTCATAAAGAATTACTAAAACTATATTTTATTTGTGGAACGACTACTTGCCAAGGTAAAGATCTATATACGGTCGTTGAGGAAGCCTTAAAAGGTGGTATAACCTTATTTCAATTCCGTGAAAAAGGGGAGGGAGCCTTAGAAGGTAAAGAAAAAGTCGAATTAGCAATAAAACTACAGGCTCTTTGTAAAAAATATAATGTTCCATTTATCGTTAATGATGATATTGATTTGGCATTGGAAATAGATGCTGATGGCGTACATGTAGGACAAGATGACCTTGGAGTTGATGAAATTAGAAAATTGATGCCAGATAAAATAATTGGTCTTTCTATAAAAAACGAGGAAGAATTTCAACAATCAAAAGTTGAATATGTAGATTATGTTGGTGTTGGTCCTGTATTTGATACCCAGTCAAAGGATGATGCTGGTGGTGCTATAGGTTATGAAGGTCTTAAATTGATGAGAAAACTATTGCCACAAATGCCCTTAGTTGCAATTGGTGGGATACAGACGCAACATATTAAAGACATTATGAAGATTAATATGGATGGTGTTTCAATCATTTCAGCAATATCGTATGCAAAAAATATAGAAAAAACTGTTCGAGAAATGAGTGAACAATAGGTATCTATCCTTGGATTCTAAGTAAGTGGAAGTTTTCCTTTTCTAAAAAGATATGTCCAGATTTAGTTTAAATAGCTAATCTATCAAACAAGACATTTGGTTTTTGCAAAAGAAAGACTTGCTATCTTTGTGAGTGCAAGAGTGTGTTTCCCAGTTCAATTTCTTGAACTAGAATAAATCGTTTGTTATAATATTTATATAATTAAATAATAAAGACATTTGGGGTGCTTTAGGCTGAGATGATACCCATTGAACCTGATACAGTTAAGACTGGCGAAGGGAAATGTGAAATGGTTTTGTATTTATAGAAACTAACCATCTAATCTTGTAAGCTGAACTCTAATTCCTATCTGTAATTAGAGTTTTTTCTTTTACGAAACTGGATGAAGATGATACAAAGCATTTAGGTAGCTCACCTTGAATACCCCACTTTTCTTTAAAAAAGGAGTTTTTTATGTTGAAAAAATGGCAATTAAAAGATGTTATCTTACTTGCTTTCTTGTCTATCTTTTTTGGTGGCGTTTTTGTAGGATCTGGCTATCTGTTTGATATCCTCACTCTGATTTTAGCACCTCTTGGTTTACAGGCCTTTGCCAATGAAATCCTCTTTGGTCTCTGGTGTATGGCTGCGCCTATTGCTGCCATCTTTGTTCCAAGAGTCGGAAGTGCAACGATTGGAGAAGTGCTAGCTGCACTTGCTGAAGTCCTTTATGGTAGCCAATTCGGTCTAGGTGCCCTTTTGTCTGGCTTGGTTCAAGGTTTGGGAAGTGAACTTGGTTTTATCGTAACCAAGAATCGCTATGAAAGTTGGCTCTCTCTAACTGCCAATAGTATTGGGATTACGCTTGTTAGCTTTGTCTATGAATACATTAAGTTAGGATATTACGCCTTTTCCCTTCCTTTTGTGCTTTCCTTGTTTGTGGTGCGCTTTATTTCTGTCTTTTTCTTCTGTGCTATCTTAGTTCGTGCCATTGTCAAACTTTATCATCAGTTTGCAGCTGGAGGAAAAGCATAGATGGGGCTGGAACTACGAGCG
The DNA here is from genome assembly GCA_905221285.1 of bacterium. Classification (GTDB taxonomy): domain Bacteria; phylum Bacillota; class Bacilli; order Lactobacillales; family Streptococcaceae; genus Streptococcus. Next base: position 37,453 of record CAJNCM010000009.1, on the reverse strand, counting down.
ATTCAGTCCCCAATCTTCTCTGAGCCGATTGATTTTACTTTTCATGCGCAAGCCTTTACCTTGTTAGTTGGGAGCAGTGGTTCAGGAAAATCGAGTCTCTTTCAAATGATTGCCCAAGTCAGTTCTCTTCCCTATAGCGGTCAAGTCCTGATAAATGGGAGCGAGGTCAGTCAGCTTTCTATCGTCGAACGTGTCCAGACGGTTGGTATTCTCTTTCAAAATCCCAATCATCAATTTACCATGGAGAACTTGTTTGAGGAGCTGATTTTTACCTTGGAAAATATTGGGCATCCCGTTCAGGAAATTGATTCTAAAATAGCAGAGGTTGTCCAGCAATGTCGCTGCAAGGCGATTTTGCACCGTCCAATTCATCACTTATCAGGTGGGGAAAAGCAAAAGGCTGCTTTGGCTGTTCTCTTTGCTATGAATCCTAGGGTCTATCTCTTGGATGAGCCCTTCGCTTCCATTGATCGCAAGAGTAGGATAGAGATATTGGAGATTCTAAAAGAGTTGGTTTCTGATGGGAAGACAGTTATTTTGTGCGACCATGATTTATCTGATTATGAAGCCTATATCGACCATATGGTGGAGCTAAGAGATGGACAACTAAGGGAAGTGTTTCAAATCCCTACCTCTGAGATGACACAGGTTGCTTCAAAGGAGGTTGCTTCTAGCCCGGAACTGTTCCATATGGATCGAACGATTTGTGAGCTGGATAAGCGTCCCCTCTTTTCGATTGTGAATTTTACATTCTACCAAGGAATTTCCTGTATCTTGGGTGATAATGGTGTCGGGAAATCAACCCTCTTTCGGTCTATTCTTCAATTTCAAAAGTATAAGGGGCGCATTACTTGGAAGAGTTCGGTCTTGAAAAAGAAAAAGAGTTTGTATCGTGACCTGACGGGTGTTGTTCAGGAAGCTGAGAAACAGTTTATCCGAGTCAGTCTGCGAGAAGAGTTTCAATTAGACAGTCCAGACTCTGAAAGAAATCAGCGGATTCTCCAAGCTTTACAATATTTTGATCTGGAGCAGGCACTTGATAAGAGTCCCTATGAATTAAGTGGTGGCCAGCAAAAGATTCTTCAGCTCTTGACCATCTTGACCAGCAAGGCGTCTGTGATTTTGCTAGATGAACCTTTTGCAGGTTTGGATGATAGAGCCTGCCATTATTTTTGCAAGTGGATTGTGGAGGAGAGAAATCAGGGAAGAAGTTTTCTGATCATTAGCCATCGTTTAGATCCCTTGATCTCTGTGGTTGATTATTGGATTGAGATGACTAGTCAGGGTCTCAGTCATGTGAAAAAAGTGACAATTACCAAACCACTCACATCTCAGAGTAGCAATACTCAAGGGGAGGTGAGATAGTATGGTCAAAGTAGCAACCCAGACACCGATTATCAGTCTCTTCTTGCTGATTTTATCCTTGGAAACATCTTTCATTCCTTCGATTGCTCTTAATCTCTCGGTAGTCGCATTTTGCATTCTCTTTATGCTCTATTACCGGCGATTTAAAGTATTGGCTTGGATGATTCTGCTCGCCATTTTGCCATCCTTGGCCAACTACTGGGCAGTTCAGTTACATGGGGATGCTTCGCAGGCAGTCATGCTTGGAACGAGGGCCTTTGTGACCGTTTGTATTGGTCTTGTCTTTGTTTCCTCTATTTCCCTAAAAGAGCTTCTCTTGTACTTGGCTCAAAAGGGGTTATCACGCTCTTGGGCCTATGCCTTGATTGTGGTATTCAATTCCTTCCCCCTTATCCAGCAAGAAATCAAGTCCCTCAAGGAAGCTTGCTTATTACGCGGTCAAGAACTACATTTTTGGTCGCCCTTGATTTACAGTAAGGTTTTGATGACGGTCTTTAGATGGCGCCATCTTTACCTGAGAGCTCTATCGGCGCATGGATATGACGAACATGCACAGGTGAAGAATCGCTATCGGACTTTTTATATTGCTAAAAAAACAAAATTAATCTACCTGCTTTTCTTTTTATTGCTTCAAACCAGTCTATTTTTATAAAGGAGTTATTATGGAATTTACAGATATTGCGATGGAATTATCCAAGGAAGCTTGGCAGGCTTCCTTTCATCACCCCTTTGTTTTACAGTTACAAGAGGGTAATTTAGACCCGTCCATCTTTCGCTATTACTTGATTCAGGATGCCTACTATTTGAAGGCCTTCTCAGAAGCCTATCACCTCTTGGCTGATAAGACTTTGAATGAGGAAATGAGAAGACTCTTGAAACAAAATGCTCAGAGTCTAGTGGAAGGTGAGTTATTTATCCGCCAACAATTTTTCAAGGAATTAGAAATCAGCGACCAGGAAATGGAGCAACATCCAATCGCTCCAACTTGTTATCATTATATCTCTCACATTTATCGGCAATTTGCAGAGCCAAACTTGGGTATTGCCTTTGCGAGCTTGCTGCCTTGTCCTTGGCTATATCATGATATAGGCAAATCACTTAATCTTAAACCATCACCAAATCCTCTCTACCAACAATGGATTGAAACTTATATTACGGATGAGTTGGAGCAACAGATCAGAGAGGAAGAGGCTCTGGCCAATCAACTCTATCGAGAAAGTGACGAGATAGACAAGAAAAAAATGCTAGAAGCCTTCCACATCAGTGTTCATATGGAAGCTAAGTTTTGGGAAATGGCCTACCAACACCAGACATGGAAGAGTGATTTACAGTCTTTAGAAACAGGAGAAGAATAGAAACATGAGAAAGCACCAATTACAAGTTCACAAATTAACCATTTTATCCATGATGGTTGCCCTTGATGTGGTCTTGACACCTATCTTCCGAATCGAAGGTATGGCACCGATGTCCAGTGTAGTCAATATTCTAGCAGGAATCATGATGGGACCTGTTTATGCTTTGGCTATGGCTACAGTCACAGCCTTTATCCGTATGACGACACAAGGGATTCCGCCTTTAGCTCTCACAGGAGCGACTTTTGGAGCCCTTCTAGCAGGTCTCTTTTATAAGTATGGTCGAAAATTTTACTTTTCTGCCTTGGGAGAAATTTTGGGAACAGGTATTATTGGTTCAATTGTTTCCTATCCTGTTATGGTACTCTTTACAGGATCAGCCGCTAAGCTTAGCTGGTTTATCTACACTCCTCGATTTTTCGGAGCAACCTTGATTGGTACAGCGATTTCCTTTATTGCCTTTCGATTTTTAATCAAGCAGGAATTCTTTAAAAAAGTGCAGGGATATTTCTTTGCTGAAAGGATAGACTGATGCTGGAATTATCAAATCCTTTTCCTTTGGAAACGACTTCCCTCATTCACTGCATTACCAATGAAATTTCTTGTGAGATGCTGGCAAATGGGATTTTGTCTCTGGGATGCAAACCTGTCATGGCAGATGATCCCCGTGAGGTTCTTGATTTTACTAAGCAAAGCCAGGCACTCTTCATCAATTTGGGGCATTTGTCAGCTGAGAAGGAAAAAGCAATCCGTATGGCAGCTTCTTATGTAAATCAAGCTTGTCTTCCAATGGTAGTAGATGCTGTTGGCGTAACGGCTTCATCCATTCGTATGAGCTTAGTTAAAGACCTTTTAGACTATAGACCTACGGTCCTTAAAGGAAATATGTCGGAAATCCGAAGTCTCGTTGGCTTAAAACACCACGGAGTTGGGGTCGATGCGAGTGCTAAAGATCAAGAAACTGAGGATTTACTTCAAGTCTTGAAAGACTGGTGTCAGATTTATCCTGGTATGTCATTCTTAGTCACTGGACCCAAGGACCTCATCGTTTCAAAGAATCAAGTTGCTGTATTGGAGAATGGCTGTGCAGAATTAGATTGGATAACAGGGACAGGAGACTTGGTTGGAGCCTTGACAGCTGTTTTTCTCAGCCAAGGAAAGACTGGCTTTGTAGCTTCGTGTCTAGCGGTCTCTTATCTTAATATCTCCGCTGAGAGAATAGTTGTTCAAGGAATGGGATTGGAAGATTTTCGTTACCAAGTTCTCAATCAGCTCTCTCTTCTAAAAAGAGACGAAAACTGGCTAGAAGCTATCAAAGGAGATATTTATGAATAGAAAAGCACTTAGACTATATTTGGTAACCAATCGTTACCAAGATTCCTTGGAAAGTTTTCTTGAAAAGATTGAGACGGCTTGCCGTTCAGGGGTTACCATAGTCCAATTACGAGAAAAAAATCTCACAACCAATCAATATTATCAACTGGCAAAAGAAGTCAAGGAAATAACAGATGCCTATCAGGTACCCTTGATAATCGATGATCGTTTGGATGTTTGTCTTGCGGTTGATGCTGCTGGTCTGCATATCGGAGACGATGAACTACCAGTTTCGGTTGCCCGACAAGTCTTAGGCCCTGACAAAATCCTCGGTGTTACAGCTAAAACTGTAAAAAGAGCCCTCGAGGCAGAGGAAGGAGGGGCGAATTACTTGGGGACAGGAGCTATTTTTCCGACTACGACCAAGGAAAATGCGCCTATCACCCTGATTTCAACCTTGAAGACAATTTGCCAAAGGGTCGCCATTCCAGTAGTTGCTATCGGAGGTTTAACTTCGGAGAACATTGACCAACTTATGGGCACTGGCATAGCTGGTGTAGCTGTAGTGCGTGATTTGATGCAGACAGAAGATATAGAGACAAAAACGCAAGCCTTTTTGACAAAGTTGGATGACATTATTTTCTAATTAATACTCAATGAAAATCAAAGAGCAAACTAGGAAGCTAGTCGCAGGTTGCTCAAAGCACAGCTTTGAGGTTGCAGATAAAGCTGACGTCGTTTGAAGAGATTTTCGAAGAGTATAAAAACTCTCTAATTCCCTTAAAGTAGGAACTAGAGAGTTTTTTTAATCTTTAAAGCTTGTATGGTTAACTGGGCCAGAACCATGACCGAGTTGAGGGGCGTCTTGGATGGCTTTCGTGATAAAGGCCTTGGCTTTATCGACTGCTTGATAGAGGGTTTTCCCCTTGGCTAGTTCAGCAGTAATCACTGCAGCAAAGGTACATCCAGTACCATGTGTATGACAGGTTTGAATTCGTGGACTTTCCCAGACAAATTGGTCCTCCTTGGTAAAGAGGAAATCCTTGGCACCGCCTTCGAGATGCCCACCTTTAATAACAACAGACTGAGGACCAAATTCTTTTAAAATCAGGCGACCAGCACGCTGCATGTCTTCAGGATCATGGATTGAAAAACCAACAATCTCTTCTGCCTCAGGAAGATTGGGTGTAATAATAGTTGCAAGGGGAAGTAGATTTGTTTTTAGGTAGTCTCTGGCACTGGTATCAATCAGGGTGTCTCCGCTTGTTGCGACCATAACAGGGTCAAGGACGTAGGGACAATCCAGCTTTTTAAGATAGGGCTGGATGATTTCCATAATTTCGGTAGTTGCCAACATCCCAGTTTTTACAGCCTGAGGCTTGATATCCGAAAAGACACTCTCCAATTGGGCTTTCAACATTTGAGGAGAAACGTGCTCGATCAATTGAACGCCTCTGGTATTTTGAGCGACAAGACTGGTCACAACGGCCATTCCATAGACATCTCTAGCTTGGAATGACTTTAAATCAGCCATAATGCCAGCACCGCCACTAGGGTCAGTCCCTGCAATGGTCAAAGCAACGGGTAAATAAGTCATCTAAAACCTCCCAACCAACTGAAGTTTGTATTCTTAAGAACAAGCTAGTCCGTTTCAGGAAGGCAATAGAAGACTGCTAGTCCCCATTATCATTTCCACTTCCATCAGCTAGCATTACCTAGATTGAGTCAAAGGGTCTAACAGTTGTTAATCTCAGCTTTACGCACCCCTAGTGGTTGTTTTCTTTTTTCTTTAGTATAGCATATTTTTATAGTTTATATAGTAAGATTTGACTGAAAATCCTTTATCAAATGGTTAAAATTCAAATTTTCAAAGAAAAGATTAATTTCATAGTTGACAAATGTAGATTTTAGGAGTATACTAACAATTGTAATCGACAAATGTAGATTTAGGAGGTGTGATGATGCAGATTTCAGATGCAGAATGGCAGGTCATGAAGATTATTTGGATGCAAGGAGAGCAGACTAGTTCAGATTTGATTAGGGTTCTGGCGGAGCGGTTCGACTGGTCCAAGTCGACCATTCAAACTCTTTTGGCTCGTTTGGTTGAGAAAGAGTGCCTGACGAGGAAAAAAGAAGGCAAGTCCTTTGTCTATTCAGCCCTTTTAACTTTGGATCAAAGTCGAGACTTGCTTGTTCAAGATATCAAAGATAAAGTTTGTTCCCGTAGGATTAAGAACTTGTTGGCTGATTTGATTGCTGAATGTGATTTTACTCAGGCTGACTTGGAAGACTTGGAAGCTGTGATTTCTGAGAAGAAATCAAGCGCTGTAACAGAAGTAAAATGTAATTGTATGTAAAGGAGACGTCATGTTAAATAGTATTGTAACCATTATTTGTATTGCCCTTATCGCGTTTATCTTGTTTTGGTTTTTCAAAAAGCCTGAAAAATCTGGACAAAAGGCCCAGCAAAAAAACGGCTACCAAGAGATTCGAGTGGAAGTCATGGGGGGCTATACGCCTGAGTTGATTATCCTCAAGAAATCAGTGCCAGCCCGCATTGTTTTTGACCGCAAGGATCCTTCACCCTGTCTGGATCAGATTGTTTTTCCAGACTTTGGTGTACATGCGGACCTGCCAATGGGTGAAGAGTATGTAGTGGAAATCACTCCTGAGCAGGCTGGAGAGTATGGTTTCTCTTGTGGCATGAGTATGATGCACGGCAAGATGATTGTAGAATAGGAGAATGATATGACTGAAATTGTAAAAGCAAGTCTTGAAAATGGTGTTCAAAAAATCCGTATCACGGCAGACAAAGGCTACCATCCAGCTCATATACAGCTTCAAAAAGGGATTCCAGCTGAGATTACCTTTCATCGAGCAACTCCTTCAAACTGTTACAAGGAAATTCTGTTTGAAGAAGAAGGCATCTTGGAACCAATTGCCGTAGATGAGGAGAAAGTCATTCGTTTTACACCTCAAGAATTAGGTCAACATGAATTTTCTTGTGGTATGAAGATGCAAAAGGGAAGTTATACAGTTGTTGAGAAGACTCGAAAATCTCTATCACTTTTACAGCGTTTTTGGATTACTAGTATCTTTACTGTGCCTCTTGTAATCCTCATGATTGGGATGTCGACAGGAGGAATTAGTCACCAAGTCATGCGTTGGGGCACCTTTTTAGCCACAACGCCGATTATGCTAGTAGCAGGTGGTCCTTATATCCAAAGTGCTTGGGCTAGTTTTAAAAAGCACAATGCCAACATGGATACCTTGGTTGCTCTGGGAACCCTAGTGGCCTATTTCTATAGCTTAGTTGCCCTCTTCGCTGGTCTCCCCGTTTACTTTGAAAGTGCTGCCTTTATCTTCTTCTTCGTTCTTATGGGAGCCGTTTTTGAGGAGAAAATGCGGAAAAATACTTCCCAAGCTGTGGAGAAATTACTTGACTTGCAGGCTAAAACTGCAGAAGTCTTGCGTGAGGATAACTATGTTCAAGTCCCTTTGGAGCAAGTCAAGGTAGGTGACCTGATTCGAGTGCGTCCCGGTGAAAAGATTGCGGTTGATGGTGTCGTAGTAGAAGGTATCTCTAGTATTGATGAGTCTATGGTGACAGGTGAGAGTCTGCCTGTGGACAAGACAGTTGGAGATACCGTCATTGGTTCAACCATCAATAATAGTGGAACACTTGTTTTTAGAGCAGAAAAAGTTGGTTCAGAGACTGTTTTGGCTCAGATTGTGGATTTTGTGAAGAAAGCTCAGACCAGTCGTGCACCGATTCAGGACTTGACGGATAAGATTTCAGGGATTTTTGTCCCAGCAGTTGTCATTTTAGGGATTGTGACCTTTTGGGTTTGGTTCGTCTTGCTCAGGGATAGTGTAGTTGTGCTTGGAGCGAGCTTTGTGTCTTCGCTTCTCTATGGAGTAGCAGTTCTGATTATTGCCTGCCCTTGTGCATTAGGACTTGCAACACCGACAGCCCTTATGGTGGGGACAGGTCGCAGTGCCAAGATGGGAGTTCTCCTCAAAAATGGAACGGTTCTACAGGAAATCCAGAAAGTTCAAACTATCGTCTTTGATAAGACCGGGACTTTGACTGAAGGGAAACCTGTGGTCACAGATATCATCGGCGACGAAGTAGAAGTGCTTGGATTGGCAGCTTCCTTGGAAGAAGCTTCTCAACACCCACTGGCTGAAGCCGTTGTGAAACGAGCGAGTGAAGCTGGACTTGAGCTTCAAACTGTTGAAAATTTCCAAGCCTTGCACGGAAAAGGTGTCTCAGGGCAAATCAATGGAAAACAAGTTCTGCTTGGAAATGCTAAAATGCTGGATGGCATGAACATTTCTAGCACTTATCAAGAAAAACTAGAAGAACTGGAAAAAGAAGCTAAGACAGTTGTGTTCTTGGCTGTTGAGAATGAAATCAAAGGCTTGCTTGCTCTGCAAGATATTCCTAAGGAAAATGCTAAGCTTGCCATCAGTCAGTTGAAAAAACGAGGTCTTAAAACAGTCATGCTGACAGGAGACAATGCTGGTGTAGCGCGTGCTATTGCAGATCAAATCGGAATCGAAGAGGTCATTGCAGGTGTCTTGCCAGAAGAAAAAGCTCATGAAATCCATAAACTACAAGCGGCTGGCAAAGTAGCCTTTGTTGGGGACGGTATCAATGACGCTCCTGCCCTTAGTGTAGCAGATGTGGGGATTGCTATGGGAGCTGGAACGGATATCGCTATCGAGTCAGCAGATTTAGTGTTGACAACCAATAACCTCCTAGGCGTGGTTCGTGCCTTTGACATGAGTAAGAAAACCTTTAATCGAATTCTGCTCAATCTTTTCTGGGCCTTTATCTACAATGTCGCCGGAATTCCGATTGCAGCAGGAGTCTTTTCAGGTGTTGGACTGGCCCTCAATCCAGAACTGGCAGGTCTAGCCATGGCCTTTAGTTCTGTATCTGTTCTGACTAGTTCACTCTTACTAAACTTTAGTAAAATAGATTAAAAGCGGGCTTGCTCGCTTTTTTATTATAAAACAGAAACTAAAAACGTTTTTAAACTGTACTGTAATAGAGAATAAAAACTTCTGAGCAGATTCTTAGTAAAGTCAAAATAAATGTGATAAATTAGTAGTGTAAAAATTTACTGAAACGTTTTCAAAAACTATATGAAACCTTTTTTAGTAGATTTAAAAATATTTGAAGGAGAGTTATCATTATGACTCAAGGGAAAATTACTGCATCTGCAGCAATGCTTAATGTATTGAAAACATGGGGCGTAGACACAATCTACGGTATCCCATCAGGAACACTCAGCTCATTGATGGACGCTTTGGCTGAAGACAAAGATATCCGCTTCTTGCAAGTTCGCCACGAAGAAACAGGTGCTCTTGCAGCGGTTATGCAAGCTAAATTCGGCGGCTCAATCGGGGTTGCAGTTGGTTCAGGTGGTCCAGGTGCGACTCACTTGATTAACGGTGTTTACGATGCAGCTATGGATAACACTCCATTCCTAGCAATCCTTGGATCACGTCCAGTTAACGAACTCAACATGGATGCTTTCCAAGAATTGAACCAAAACCCAATGTACAACGGTATCGCTGTATACAACAAACGTGTAGCTTACGCTGAGCAATTGCCAAAAGTAATTGACGAAGCTTGCCGTGCTGCAGTTTCTAAAAAAGGTCCAGCTGTTGTTGAAATCCCAGTAAACTTCGGTTTCCAAGAAATCGATGAAAACTCATACTATGGATCAGGTTCATACGAGCGTTCATTCATCGCTCCTGCTTTGAACGAAGTTGAAATCGATAAAGCTGTTGAAATCTTGAACAATGCTGAACGTCCAGTTATCTATGCTGGTTACGGTGGTGTGAAAGCTGGTGAAGTGATCACTGAATTGTCACGTAAAATCAAAGCACCAATCATCACAACTGGTAAAAACTTTGAAGCCTTTGAATGGAACTATGAAGGTTTGACAGGTTCTGCTTACCGTGTTGGTTGGAAACCAGCCAACGAAGTGGTCTTTGAAGCAGACACAGTTCTTTTCCTTGGTTCAAACTTCCCATTTGCTGAAGTTTACGAAGCATTCAAGAATACTGAAAAATTCATCCAAGTTGATATTGACCCTTACAAACTTGGTAAACGTCACGCCCTTGACGCTTCAATCCTTGGTGACGCAGGTCAAGCAGCGAAAGCAATCATTGACAAAGTGAATCCAGTTGAATCTACTCCATGGTGGCGTGCAAATGTTAAGAATAACCAAAACTGGCGTGATTACATGAACAAACTCGAAGGTAAAACTGAGGGTGAATTGCAATTGTATCAAGTTTACAATGCAATCAACAAACATGCTGATCAAGACGCTATCTATTCAATCGACGTAGGTGACACTACTCAAACATCTACTCGTCACCTTCACATGACACCTAAGAACATGTGGCGTACATCTCCACTCTTTGCGACAATGGGTATTGCCCTTCCTGGTGGTATCGCTGCTAAGAAAGACAATCCAGATCGCCAAGTATGGAACATCATGGGTGACGGTGCATTCAACATGTGCTACCCAGACGTTATCACAAACGTTCAATATGACCTTCCAGTTATCAACGTTGTCTTCTCAAATGGTAAATATGCCTTCATCAAGGACAAATACGAAGACACAAACAAACACTTGTTTGGTTGTGACTTCCCTAATGCTGACTATGCGAAAATCGCTGAAGCTCAAGGAGCTGTTGGATTTACAGTTGACCGTATCGAAGACATCGATGCAGTTGTTGCAGAAGCTGTTAAATTGAGCAAAGAAGGTAAAACTGTTGTTATCGATGCTCGCATCACTGAACACCGTCCACTTCCAGTAGAAGTACTTGAATTGGATCCAAAACTTCACTCAGAAGAAGCAATCAAAGCCTTCAAGGAAAAATACGAAGCAGAAGAACTCGTACCATTCCGCCTCTTCTTGGAAGAAGAAGGTTTGCAATCACGCGCAATTAAATAATTTCTCTCGTCGAAAATCAAATGTAAACTGTGTTATCTTCACCTTGCCGTACTTCAGTACTGCCTGCGGTTCGATGCCTTGTTTATTCTTTGATTTTCTTAGAGCGAAACTTAAAAAGATCGGAGCAATCCGGTCTTTTTATGGAGGATAGTAAATGAATTTAAATCAATTAGATATTATCGTTTCCGATGTTCCACAAGTCTGTGCTGACTTGGAGCGTATTTTGGATAAAAAATCCGATTATGTTGATGACAGTTTTGCTCAGTTTACGATTGGCAGTCACTGTCTGATGTTGTCCCAAAATCATTTGATTCCTTTGGAAGATTTTCAGTCAGGAATCATTCTTCATATCGAGGTTGAGGATGTAGACCAGAACTACAAACGGTTGAACGAGCTTGGTATCCAGGTTTTAAACGGTCCAACTGTAACCGATTGGGGAACAGAGTCCTTATTAGTTAAAGGCCCTGCTGGTCTAGTGATTGATTTTTATCGTATGAAATAAGGCGTTTAGTTATTTGAAGATAACCTTAACTATTCTTAAAACAGAATGTGAGAATATGAACTATTGAAAGATCGGAGCAATCCGGTCTTTTTAATATAAAGCAATTGCATATAAAAAGTTGACAACGTTTTCCCTGAATCTTATAATAAAAATATAACAGCATAAAGTAAAACTGATATGGAAAGGAGAAATATTTTTTAAACAGCAGTAGTAAGTGAATTTTCTTATTTCACTGGAACTTGGGATTGAAATATCTCCATGAATAGACAGTAGGAGGAAAGAGATGCAAAAAAAGGATATTTATCTAATCTGTGTGACCATGATTATCTGTTCAATTATTATAGGTTTGATTGTAGGAAGTTTTATTTTGCATGGTCTTGAAGATATTGCAGCAATCATTAACCACGGCTTAATGACGATCAATCAGTCCATCCATTAATTGACAAGAGCTATTCATTTTTACATTTTATGGATTAAACAGATCGGAGAAATCCGGTCTTTTTCTTATCACAAGGCTGTGATAGTTTACATTTTTATAACAAAATTCCCAAATTCTTGCTTGTTTTTGTATTAAATTATAAAATAGAAAGTATAAAAGAATAAAAGAGGTTTTGAAAATGTCTGAAAAACAAATGAAAATTTTGGGTTGGGTAGCGACCTTCATGTCCATTATGATGTATGTGTCGTATTTACCACAAATCATGAATAATCTAGCTGGTCAAAAAGGGAACTTCATCCAGCCCTTGGTTGCAGCTATCAACTGTAGTCTCTGGGTTTACTACGGTCTTTTCAAGAAGGAAAGAGATATTCCCCTTGCTGCTGCCAATGCACCAGGTATCGTTTTTGGCCTAGTGACAGCTATTACAGCTTTGATTTAAAAAGAAGACTGGTTTCAGTCTTTTTTTCGTACATTTGAGCAAGCTCAGGACATCATTACCCAGATAGTTCCAAACTTTTTGTCCCCTTTTTAGTATAATAGAACTAGCAAATCAAGTGAGGTAAAGTGATGACAGAAATACTACAATTTCCAGAGGGCTTCCTCTGGGGTGGTGCTACGGCAGCTAATCAATGTGAGGGTGCTTATAATCTCGATGGGCGTGGTTTAGCTAACGTTGATGTGGTACCCATTGGACCAGATCGTGAAGCCATTATCACAGGTCAGAAAAAGATGTTTTCGTTTGAGGAGGACTATTTTTACCCAGCCAAAGAAGCTATTGATATGTACCATCATTACAAGGAAGATATTGCTCTTTTTGCAGAGATGGTCTTTAAGACTTATCGACTTTCCATTGCTTGGACTCGGATTTTTCCTAAGGGCGACGAAACAGTGCCAAATGAAGCTGGTCTAGCCTTTTATGAGGACTTGTTTAAGGAATGTCATAAGTATGGAATCCAACCTCTGGTTACCATTACGCATTTCGACTGTCCTATGCACTTGATTGAAGAATACGGTGGTTGGCGCAATCGTCGGATGTTAGACTTCTATGAAAAACTTTGTCGCACACTCTTTACCCGCTATAAGGGCTTGGTCAAATTCTGGCTAACCTTCAATGAAATCAACATGATTCTCCATGCACCCTTTATGGGAGCTGGACTCTGTTTTGAAGAAGGAGAAAATCAAGAACAGGTTAAATATCAGGCTGCCCACCATGAGCTAGTAGCTTCAGCCCTTGCGACGAAAATTGCCCACGAAATTGACCCAGAAAACAAGGTGGGATGTATGTTGGCAGCAGGGCAATACTATCCTAACACAGCCCATCCGAGAGACTACTGGGCAGCCATGGAGGAAGACCGCAAGAGTTACTTCTTCATTGATGTTCAAGCGCGTGGGGAATACCCAAACTATGCCAAGAAGCAGTGGGAGCGTGAGGGGATTGAGATTCAAATGACGGCTGAGGATCTGGACTTGTTGAAGAACAATACTGTTGACTTTGTTTCCTTCTCTTACTATGCAAGTCGAGTGGCGTCAGGTGATCCAGAAGTTAAAGAATTAACTGCTGGAAATGTTTTTGCCTCTCTCAAAAATCCTTATCTTGAATCCTCAGAATGGGGATGGCAGATTGACCCACTTGGCTTTCGCATCACCCTCAATGCCATCTGGGATCGTTACCAAAAGCCTATGTTCATCGTAGAAAATGGACTCGGTGCTATGGATACACCGGATGAAAATGGTTATGTAGCAGATGACTATCGGATTGCTTACTTAGAAGCTCACATCAAGGCTATGCGAGATGCCATTTACCAAGATGGAGTTGACTTGCTTGGTTATACGACTTGGTGCTGTATCGATCTGGTTTCAGCTGGAACAGGCGAAATGAACAAGCGCTATGGCTTTATCTATGTGGATCGAGATAATGCTGGTCATGGAAGCCTCAAACGTAGCAAGAAGAAATCCTTCTACTGGTACAAGGATGTCATTGCTAGCAATGGTGCAATCATTGAGTAGATCACATTTATTCACTATTTTTATAAAATCTTCTCCCTACTTTATAAGATGTGAAAAAGAGTTCAACTGGAACTCTTTTTTTGCTATAATGAGGGGAGAAAAATCAGACAGGAGATCGACATGTCAGAACCATTATTTTTACAATCAGTTATGCAAGAAAAAATCTGGGGTGGTACCAAGCTACGTGATGAGTTTGGATACGACATCCCAAGTGAAAAAATCGGAGAATATTGGGCCATCTCAGCCCATCCAAATGGTGTCTCTAAAGTTGCCAATGGTTGCTACGAGGGAACAGATCTTGCTACTTTATATGCAGAGCACCGTGAATTGTTTGACAATCGTCCAGAACCTGTATTTCCACTGTTGACTAAGATTCTGGATGCTAACGACTGGCTCAGTGTTCAAGTTCATCCAGACGATGCTTACGGACTCGAGCATGAAGGCGAACTTGGAAAAACAGAATGCTGGTACATCATCGCTGCGGATGAAGGTTCAGAGATTATCTATGGTCACAATGCCAAGTCAAAAGAAGAACTCCGCCAGCAAATCGAGGACAAGAATTGGGATGCTTTGTTGACAAAAGTACCAGTTAAAGCTGGAGATTTCTTCTATGTGCCAAGTGGCACCATGCACGCTATCGGTGCTGGCATCTTGATTCTTGAAACCCAGCAGTCTAGCGATACCACTTACCGTGTCTATGACTTTGACCGTAAGGATGATAATGGCAACTTGCGTGAACTTCACCTTGAAAAATCAATTGATGTTTTGAACATTGGCGAGCCTGCCAATAGCCGTCCTGTAACTGTTAAAGCAGATGATTTGCGTTCAACTTTACTTGTTTCTAATGATTTCTTCGCAGTTTACAAGTGGGAAATTACTGGAAAAGTTAACTTTGAAAAGACAGCTGATTACAGCTTGTTTAGTGTCTTAGCTGGTCAAGGTCAACTGACTGTAGACGGTAAGGAATATCCAATCCAAAAAGGTAGCCACTTTATCCTACCAAGTGATGTTGAAGCTTGGACATTAGAAGGGCAAGGTTTGGAATTAATTGTTAGCCATCCATAAAAAGAAAGGGCCTGAGTTTATTACTCAAGTCCTTTTTGATTACATAAATTGGGCGATAAAGACCACGATGATGATAATTGGAATGATAAAACGAAGAAGGAAGAGCCAGATTTGGAAAAGTCCCTGTTTCCATGCTTTTTCATCAAGATGGAGTTCCTCCATAGCAAGAGCCTTTTTGAAGATGTATCCTGTAAAAAGTGAAAGGCAGAGGGCTCCAAATGGCATGAGGAGATTGGAAACCAAGAAGTCCATAGCATCAAAGAAGGTTTTTCCAAAGATGTGAACATCTGCCATAACACCGTAAGATAGGGCTGAAGGAATTCCAAAGACAAAGGTCAAGATTCCTAAAATGGTACTCCACTTGGCACGCTGACTGTTGTCCTGATCAGTGATATTGCCCACATTGATTTCCAGCATCACGACAGAAGAAGTGACCGTCGCAAAGAGGAAGAGTAAGAGGAAAAGGATGTAGAAAATGGTTCCAAAAGGCATCTTGTCAAAGAGTTGAGGCAAGACGATAAAGAGCAGGCTTGGTCCCCCTTCAGACTGGATATTGAAGGCTGACATGGCTGGGAAAATGGCTAGTCCTGCCATGATGGATACCGAGATATTCATGGCTACGATGGAGATTCCTGATTGAACCAGATTGGTTTTCTTGTCCAAGTAAGAAGCATAAGTCAGCATGGCTGTCACCCCTAGTGAGAGGGCAAAGAAAGATTGTCCCAGAGCATAGAGGAGACCAGCGCTGGTTAGTTTTGAAAAGTCTGGTTTGAGGAAGTAAAGAACCCCTTCCATGGCATTTGGTAAGCTGAGAGAACGACCGATGATGACAACAAAGATAATAAAGAGCAGGGGCATCATGACCTTAGAAGCTCTTTCAATCCCTTTTTGAACCCCACGTGATACAATAAAGATATTCAATAGGATAAAGGCAGCTTGAGCTCCAAGGGCAATGGCTGGATTTGAAATGATTGAAGTAAATAACTGAGCATAATCACCCGTTCCGCCAAGATGGAACAATTTTCCAAACTCAATACCCAGATAGACTAAAATCCATCCGCCGATAACACTATAGAAAGATAAGAGAATAAAGAGGGCAAAGGCACCAATCCAACCGATAAAGTTGTACTTACTATTCTTGCCAAGTTTTCCAAAAGTTTTGATTGCTGAAACGCCAGCACTACGGCCGAGGGCAAACTCAGCAAGCAGTAGGGGGAAACCGATTAGAATAGTGGAGATGAGAAAGACTAGTAAAAAGCCTCCTCCACCGTTAGCAGCAGTCATGTAGGGGAATTTCCAAACGGCACCAAGTCCGATGGCTGAACCAGCAGATGCTAGGATAAAGCCCAGTTTAGAACCCCATTGCGATTTTTCAGACATAGTTAAACTCCTAAAATTAGTATTACAAAAGAAAAAGCTACTGCCCTTGGCAAATAGCCTCATAAGTACTCAAAATGAGCCTTTCTTTTGATTGATAGACTTGACTATCCTATCATGTTTTCTAAGGTCTGTCAAGAAAACCATTTTCATGTTATGATAAAGTAAAAAAATTTTGCAAAAACGCTTGACTCTGACCTAAGGGGAGGGGGTATACTATTATTGTAAGGAGGAAATCATGTACCATATAAAAGAAGCTGCGCAGCTTTCGGGTGTCTCTGTCAAGACCCTGCACCACTACGATAAGATAGGACTTTTGGTTCCTTTAAAGTCGGAAAACGGCTATCGAACCTATAGCCAAGAGGATTTGGAGCGACTTCAGGTTATTCTGTATTATAAATATCTAGGTTTTTCTTTAGAAAAAATAGCAGAGCTATTAAAGGAAGAAAGGACAGATTTATTGCCCCATCTGACCAGACAGTTGGACTATTTGACTCGAGAAAGGGAACATCTGGATACCTTGATTTCCACCTTGCAGAAAACCATTCAAGAACAAAAAGGAGAAAGAGAAATGAGCATTCAAGAGAAATTCGCTGGATTTAACTACCAAGACCATCAAAAATACCACCAAGAGGCGGTAGAGAAATATGGACAAGAAGTCATGGACCAAGCGCTGGAGCGCCAAAAAGGTCACGAAGATGAGGCTACGGCTGCCTTCAATCAAGTCTTTAAAGCATTGGCACAAAATCTTCAAGCTGGTCTACCGATAACAGCGTCTGAAAACCAAGAAGAAGCAGCCAAACTCTTGCAAGCCATTCGTACTTATGGATTTGACTGCTCTATTGAGGTCTTTGGTCATATTGGAAAAGGCTATGTCTATAATCCAGAGTTTAAGGAAAACATTGACAAATTTGGAACAGGAACAGCCCAGTACACATCAGATGTGATTGCTCACTATGTCCAAACTCAGACAAAATAAAATCGGAGGAGTATTCTTCCGATTTTTACTAAATTCAAGTACTACTTGCTTAATAATTTTTCTACCACATTTAGTTTTCGCATGGTCAAATCTACATTGAAAAGTTTTTCAAGATAGTTAGTATTGAGCTTTTTTTGTTTTGCAGTTCTAGGGAGATAGAGGTAGAGACAGTGATTACCGACACAAATTTCTTTTTCGCCGTAATCCATTTTTAATTTTTCTAAAGGGAGACTTTGAATAGGTTCTTGATAAAAAATCACGTGTACACGGTCATAAAGATAGTGTTCTCCAAACGGATTTTCTTGGACAATGTTTTTAAAAATATCCTTATTCTTAATGATTATTTTGAGATCGGCTCCAATCTTTTCCTTTATTAGAGTATGAACCTGTTCTCGTATTTCTTCGAGAGCTAAGTTACTTTCAAGAATAATATTTCCACTTTGAATATAGGTTCGAACTTGTTGAAAACCAGCTTCTGTCAAGATATCTACTAGATAAGACATTTTAGGGATAGCATTTTTTCCATTAGGAGTAACTCCCCTTAACAAGATAATATGTTCCAAAGGCCTTCCTTTCTTTTGGGGCTGATTTAGCTATTAAATAATTTAGATTTAGATTGGGGTTGATCCAGCCACCCAGCCGGTACAGAGGGCAGAAGTGATGTTAAAGCCACCTGTGTGGGCATTGATATCCAGTACCTCGCCAGCAAAGTGGAGGCCAGGTACCAGCTTACTTTCCAGAGTTTTGGGGTTGATTTCCTTGAGACTGACGCCCCCTTTGGTAACAAATGACTTGGCCAGGGACATTTTGCCAGTAACAGGGATTTTGAGGGCCTTAATAGACTGGAGAAGTTGTTCACGTTCCTTTTCAGTCAGTTGTTTGACTTTTTCGGGATAGCCTTGCACAAAAAATTCAGCCAAGCGTTCTGGAAGCAAAGTTTTTAAAGCATTTTTCAAGGATTTTTCCCGATTTTCTTCTAGAAATGTAGCCAAGTCCTTTTCAGAAAGTTGAGGTAGAACATCCAGTGAAAGGACTTCTCCACCCTTAACAAAGCTAGACATACGCAGAGCAGCAGGGCCAGACAAACCAAAGTGGGTAAAGAGCAGATCATGCGTGATGACATGCTTGCCATAAGTTAGTGTCACATCATCCAGAGAAATCCCTTGTAAGGCCTTATGTGGAAAATCTGTCAACAAAGGACTTTCAGCGGCTTCAAGCTCGGTAATAGTGTGTTTAAAATGACGGGCAATCTCATGTCCGAAACCAGTAGAACCAGTGGAAGGATAGGATTTCCCACCAGTTGTGACAATCAGTCTATCACAAGTGAAGATTTGGTCAGCTGATTTAAGAACAAATTGCTCATCTACCTTCTTAACCGAAACAATCTCGGTTTGAGTAGCAACTTGACCACCTAGCTCAATGATTTTCTTTTCCAAGGCTTCGATAATGGTTCGAGACTTGTCACTAGCAGGAAAGACGCGTCCGTGGTCCTCGACTTTAAGTTTAACCCCATTTTCCGTAAAAAAGTTAATGATATCATGGTTATCAAATTGGGAGAAGACGCTGTAGAGAAAGCGCCCGTTCCCAGGAATTCCGGCTAGCAGGTCGTCCAAGCTACCATTGTTGGTTACATTGCAACGTCCCCCACCAGTCCCAGCTAATTTTTTTCCAAGTTTCCGATTTTTTTCGATGAGGAGGGTTTTCTGTCCATAAAAGCTACTGGAAATCGTAGCCATCATACCGGCAGGTCCCCCACCGATGACAATAGTATCAAAATATTTCATAGCTCTATTGTACCACAAAAAAACAAGAGATGATGGTCACCTCTTGTCTAGAATGGAATTAATCAATTTCATATCCCATCAGTAAACCGCCATCTTCCGCATAGAAACTGCAGAGGCCAGAGGTTGGGAGAATTTTAATATCCGCTTGTGGGAAGGTTTCACGGATTCTCTCTGAGAGCTGTTGGCAACATTTTTCGTTATTGCGTTGGGCCATGACAATACGGCCGCCAGCATATCCAGCCTTCACCAACTCTTCATAGGCTGCCTGAATCGATTTCTTTGGTCCTCGTGCTTTTTGTAGTAGTTCGAGAGTTCCTGTTTCACTAGCTTCTCCAACCATACGGATGTTGAGAAGGCCAACGACTGTACCGATAAGCTTGCTCAAACGGCCGTTCTTCACCAAGTTATCGACTTTGGCTAGGACAAAAAGTAACTTGGTTTTTTCTTGATAGGTAGTGATGGCTTCAACGACTTCCTCAAAAGATAAGCCCTGGTCGATCAAGTCATTCACTTTTTCTACGAGCAAGTCAACTTCCCCACCAGCAGACAAACTATCAATTATATGAATTTTAGTATCAGGATGTTCTTCCAGATAAATATTTTTTGCTAGTTGAGCACTATTGTGGCTTCCAGAAAGAGTACCAGTGATGGTTACTAGGAAAATATTTTTGGCTCCTTCAAATGCTCGCAAATAATCATCTGGGCTTGGACAAGCTGATTTTGAAGCTTCTGCAGTTGCATACATGGTTTCCATCATTTGGTCAATGTCAAGACTGGCATCATCAACAAAGACCTGATCAGCTACTTGAATGGTTAAGGGCACACTTACAAAGGTCGTGTCAATAGCTGGTCTTGCCAGCTGACGATAATCACAACCAGAGTCAGCAATAATCTTCCAAGTCATAGAAATTCTCCATCTTTGTCAGTTATACATTGACAAAGGTTCTGTCTTTTTTTACAATTATATCATGAAAGCCCTTGAAACAAAAGCCTCATCCGTCTGTTGTGACAAGTAGAAAGAAAATGTTATGTCTGAACGTAGAATCTCTGAAAAGTCTCTTGAAAATCTCAGAAAATCAAACCAAGAATCCAATTTATTAACTAGAGAAGCCATCGAAACAGCCCTCTTGCAGCTCTTGGAAAAAAAGGACCTGACCAAGATTAGTATTTCTGAATTGGTCAAACGTGCAGGCGTTTCTCGTGCAGCCTTTTACCGTAATTATGATTCCAAAGAGGAGATTTTAGAAAGCGTCTTTAAACGAACTGTTCATAATATTATGGAACAGTTACATCATTATGATTTAAAGACAGATCTTTATCTGGTCTGGGTTCACCTTTTCCGAGAAGCAAGAAAGGAGGCCAGAGTGATTCAATTGGCCTTAGATTACCATCTGGAAAAAATCTTTGTCCAAGCTATGCAGGAATTTCTAGAAAAATACCATGGAAAATCAAAAGGTGTCAGCTCTTATCTTCATTCCTTCTGGAGTTCAGCCATTGTCTCTGTCCTTCTCAAATGGATCAAGGATGGCATGAAGGTACCAGCTGAAAAGATTGCGGACTTACGGTTACCATTTTTTAAAAAATAGAGAAAAAGGAGAAGAGATATGACTGAAAAAAGACTAGCCTGGGATGAGTATTTTGCAGCTCAAGCCCTACTGATTGCCAATCGTTCCACATGTAAACGTGCCAAAGTGGGTGCGATTCTGGTAAAGGATAATAAGGTAATTTCCACTGGTTACAATGGTTCGGTGTCAGGGACTGAGCATTGTATTGACCACGAATGTCTGGTCATTGAAGGCCACTGTGTTCGCACCCTTCACGCTGAGGTTAATGCAATTCTCCAAGGGGCTGAACGTGGTGTTCCTAAAGGTTTTACAGCCTATGTGACCCATTTTCCTTGTCTGAACTGTACCAAGCAATTGCTGCAGGTCGGCTGTAAGCGCGTGGTTTATATTAACCAGTACCGAATGGATGACTATGCCCAATACCTCTATCAAGAAAAAGGGACAGAATTGACCCATCTACCACTTGAGACAGTACAGTCAGCTCTTAAAGAGGCAGATTTAATGTAAAAATTATCAAAAATAAATGGTTTAGAAAGATTTTTAAACCATTTTTTGGTATAATAAGAAGAATAAATTGAAAGAAGGAATTCCAAAAATGGGAAAAATTGAAGTTATTAATCATCCATTGATTCAACACAAATTGTCAATCTTGCGTCGTACAGATACTTCTACAAAAGCTTTCCGTGAGCTAGTAGATGAGATTGCAATGTTGATGGGGTATGAAGTACTTCGTGATCTTCCACTAGAAGATGTGGAAATCGAAACACCAATCACAAAAACAGTTCAAAAACAATTGGCAGGTAAGAAACTGGCTATCGTTCCAATCTTGCGTGCAGGTATCGGGATGGTTGATGGTCTCTTGAGCTTGGTTCCAGCCGCTAAGGTTGGCCACATCGGTATGTACCGTGATGAAGAAACCCTTCAACCAGTTGAGTACTTGGTGAAATTGCCTGAAGATATTGACCAACGTCAAATTTTTGTCGTAGACCCAATGTTGGCAACAGGTGGTTCAGCAATCTTGGCTGTTGATTCTCTTAAAAAACGTGGCGCATCAAATATCAAATTTGTCTGCCTTGTATCTGCTCCAGAAGGTGTTAAAGCTCTTCAAGAAGCTCATCCAGATGTAGAAATCTTTACAGCAGCCTTGGATGAACGTTTGAACGAACACGGTTATATCGTTCCAGGTCTTGGAGATGCTGGAGACCGCTTGTTCGGTACGAAATAACATCGAAAAGAAGAATGACTTGGAAAAGGATTTCCAGTCGTGAAAGGAGGTTGAATTTTTGTTTCTGTCTAATGAAAACAGAGCAAAGATTTGACCTTTTTTGACCAAGATATTATAATAGTCTTATCTTCAGTCATTTGACCAATAAAAATAAAACTCAAAAGGAGAAATGAATGATTCCTGTAGTTATTGAACAAACAAGCCGTGGAGAACGTTCCTACGATATTTACTCACGTCTTCTTAAAGACCGCATCATTATGCTGACAGGCCCAGTTGAAGACAATATGGCTAACTCTGTTATTGCCCAATTGCTTTTCTTAGATGCCCAAGATAGTACAAAAGATATTTACCTTTATGTCAATACACCTGGTGGTTCCGTTTCAGCTGGTTTGGCAATTGTTGATACCATGAACTTTATTAAGGCAGATGTCCAAACCATCGTTATGGGAATGGCTGCATCTATGGGGACAGTCATCGCATCAAGTGGAGCAAAAGGAAAACGCTTCATGCTTCCAAATGCCGAATACATGATTCACCAACCAATGGGTGGTACAGGTGGCGGTACTCAACAAACCGATATGGCGATTGCTGCAGAACACTTGCTTAAAACTCGTAATACCTTGGAAAAAATCTTGGCTGAAAATTCAGGCCAGTCAATCGAAAAAGTCCATGCAGATGCAGAACGAGATAACTGGATGAGCGCCCAAGAAACACTTGAATACGGCTTTATTGATGAAATCATGGCCAACAATTCATTGAACTAATAATCAAAGGAGGCAAACTCGACTGGGTTTGCTTTTTTTGGTATAATAGGGAGAGATTTCTTAGAAAGAGGATTTATCATGTTTGAAAAAGTCAATCGATCTGGCTTGATTATCTATCTTTACTATAATCGGGATGCCAAAAAACTGCAGGATTATGGAGATATTACCTATCATTCCAAGAAACATCGTTACTTACAACTCTATGTTCCAACTCAAGAAGTGGAGCAATTGATCGGGCGCTTGGGCAAGGAAAAGTTTATAAAAAAAGTCAGGGTTTGTCATATCCAAGAGCTGGAAACACCCTTTGTGGGCAATCTTCATCGAGAGGAAAACGTTATCATCGAAAAAGTTTAAAAAAAGTGTTGACAATTTTCTGATAATTCGGTATATTCTTAACATGCTATTTATTTAAGAAATAAGGAGACAAAAAAGATGAAGAAAAAATTTGCCCTATCGTTTGTGGCGCTTGCAAGTGTCGCACTTCTTGCAGCCTGTGGAGAAGTGAAGTCTGGAGCGTCAAACGCTGCTGGTAACTCAGTAGATGAAAAGACAATCAAAATCGGATTTAACTTTGAAGAAACTGGTGCCGTAGCAGCCTACGGAACATCTGAACAAAAAGGTGCCCAACTTGCTGTTGATGAAATCAATGCAGCAGGTGGTATCGACGGAAAACAAATCGAAGTAGTCGATAAAGATAACAAGTCTGAAACAGCAGAGGCAGCTTCAGTAACAACTAACCTTGTAACTCAATCTAAAGTATCAGCAATCGTAGGACCTGCGACATCTGGTGCAACTGCAGCTGCGGTAGCGAACGCTACAAAAGCAGGTGTTCCATTGATTTCGCCAAGTGCGACGCAAGATGGATTGACTAAAGGTCAAGATTACCTCTTTATCGGAACTTTCCAAGATAGCTTCCAAGGAAAAATTATCTCAAACTATGTTTCTGAAAAATTACAAGCTAAGAAAGTTGTTCTTTATACTGACAATGCCAGCGACTATGCTAAAGGTATTGCTAAAGCCTTCCGTGAAGCTTACAAAGGTGAAATCGTTGCAGATGAAACTTTCGTAGCAGGTGACACAGACTTCCAAGCAGCCCTTACAAAAATGAAAGGGAAAGACTTTGATGCTATCATCGTTCCTGGTTACTACACTGAAGCTGGTAAAATTGTAAACCAAGCGCGTGGTATGGGAATTGACAAACCAATCGTTGGTGGTGATGGATTCAACGGTGAAGAGTTTGTACAACAAGCAACTGCTGAAAAAGCATCAAACATCTACTTTATCTCAGGCTTCTCAACTACTGTAGAAGTTTCAGCTAAAGCCAAAGCCTTCCTTGAGGCTTACCGTGCTAAGTACAATGAAGAGCCTTCAACATTTGCAGCCTTGGCTTATGACTCAGTTCACCTTGTAGCAAACGCAGCAAAAGGTGCTAAAAACTCTGGTGAAATCAAGGATAACCTTGCTAAAACAAAAGATTTTGAAGGTGTAACTGGTCAAACAAGCTTTGATGCAGACCACAACACAGTCAAAACTGCTTACATGATGACCATGAACAATGGTAAGGTTGAAGCAGCAGAAGTTGTAAAACCATAATAGAAAAATGTTGAAATAGGGAATGAGCCTCTGACTCACTCCCTGTTTCGGTGTTTAAGAACCTATCAAAAAGTGAGGGGAAACCCTCAAAATTATAAATAGAAAGAGTGAATCTTATGCTCCAACAACTAGTAAATGGTTTGATTCTAGGTAGTGTTTATGCGCTGTTAGCCCTAGGATATACCATGGTTTACGGAATTATCAAGCTCATCAACTTCGCCCACGGTGATATTTATATGATGGGAGCCTTTATCGGTTATTTCTTGATTAATTCTTTCCAAATGAATTTCTTTGTAGCTCTTATTGTAGCTATGTTAGCGACAGCCATTCTTGGTGTCGTGATTGAGTTCCTTGCTTACCGACCTTTGCGTCACTCTACTCGTATTGCTGTTTTGATTACGGCTATTGGAGTTTCTTTCCTATTGGAATATGGGATGGTCTATCTGGTTGGTGCCAATACCCGTGCCTTCCCTCAAGCGATTCAAACAGTTCGTTATGATTTGGGACCAGTTAGCCTAACAAACGTGCAGTTAATGATTTTGGCCATTTCCTTGATTTTGATGATTTTGTTACAGGTTATTGTACAAAAAACGAAGATGGGAAAAGCCATGCGTGCAGTATCCGTAGATAGCGATGCGGCGCAATTGATGGGGATCAATGTAAACCGTACTATCAGCTTTACCTTTGCTTTAGGTTCAGCTCTTGCGGGTGCGGCTGGTGTTCTGATTGCCCTCTATTATAACTCTCTTGAACCTTTGATGGGGGTTACTCCAGGTCTTAAGTCTTTCGTTGCCGCAGTACTTGGTGGTATCGGGATTATCCCTGGTGCAGCGCTTGGTGGTTTTGTGATTGGTCTATTAGAGACCTTTGCGACAGCCTTTGGAATGTCAGACTTCCGTGATGCCATTGTTTATGGAATCTTGTTGTTGATCTTGATTGTCCGCCCAGCTGGTATCCTTGGTAAAAATGTGAAAGAGAAGGTGTAAACGATGAAAGAAAATTTAAAAGTTAATATTCTATGGTTACTCCTTTTGTTAGCTGGCTATGGCTTGATTAGTGTACTGGTTTCAGTTGGAGTACTCAACCTATTCTATGTACAGATTTTACAACAAATTGGAATTAATATTATTTTGGCTGTTGGCCTTAACTTAATCGTTGGTTTTTCAGGACAATTTTCACTTGGACATGCTGGTTTCATGGCGATTGGTGCCTATGTCGCTGCTATTATTGGATCTAAATCACCAACCTACGGTGCTTTCTTTGGAGCTATGCTTGTAGGTGCTTTGCTTTCAGGAGCAGTTGCCTTACTTGTCGGAATTCCAACTTTGCGTTTGAAGGGCGACTATCTTGCGGTAGCGACTCTAGGTGTTTCTGAAATTATCCGTATCTTTATTATCAATGGTGGAAGCCTTACAAATGGTGCGGCAGGTATCTTGGGAATTCCAAACTTTACAACTTGGCCAATGGTTTACTTCTTTGTCGTGATTACAACCATTGCAACCTTGAACTTCTTGCGTAGTCCAATTGGTCGTTCAACCCTCTCCGTTCGTGAGGATGAAATCGCTGCTGAGTCAGTTGGGGTTAATACGACTAAGATTAAAATCATCGCTTTCGTATTTGGTGCCATTACAGCAAGTATTGCAGGGTCACTTCAGGCAGGATTTATCGGTTCAGTTGTACCGAAAGATTACACTTTCATCAACTCAATCAACGTTTTGATCATTGTTGTCTTTGGTGGACTTGGTTCCATTACAGGTGCTATTGTTTCAGCTATTGTTCTTGGAATTTTGAATATGCTTCTCCAAGATGTTGCTAGTGTGCGTATGATTATTTATGCTTTAGCCTTGGTATTGGTCATGATTTTCAGACCAGGTGGACTACTTGGGACATGGGAATTGAGCCTATCACGTTTCTTTAAAAAATCTAAGAAGGAGGAACAAAACTAATGGCATTACTTGAAGTAAAACAGTTAACCAAACATTTTGGCGGTCTAACAGCTGTTGGAGATGTGACTCTTGAATTGAACGAAGGGGAATTGGTTGGACTAATCGGTCCAAACGGAGCTGGGAAAACCACTCTTTTCAACCTCTTGACGGGTGTGTATGAACCAAGTGAGGGAACTGTTACCCTTGATGGTCACCTTTTGAATGGAAAGGCACCTTATAAGATTGCTTCTTTGGGCCTTGGACGTACTTTCCAAAATATTCGTCTCTTTAAAGATTTAACAGTTTTAGACAATGTTTTGATTGCCTTTGGCAACCATCACAAACAACATGTTTTTGCTAGTTTTTTACGCCTACCAGCTTTTTACAAGAGTGAAAAAGAATTAAAGGCTAAAGCTTTGGAATTACTGAAAATCTTTGATTTAGATGGTGATGCAGAAACTCTTGCTAAAAATCTTGCCTACGGACAACAACGTCGTTTGGAAATTGTTCGTGCCCTTGCTACGGAACCTAAAATTCTCTTTTTGGATGAACCAGCCGCAGGTATGAACCCGCAGGAAACTGCAGAATTGACTGAGTTAATTCGTCGCATCAAAGATGAATTTAAGATTACGATTATGCTGATTGAACACGATATGAATCTGGTTATGGAAGTAACAGAACGTATCTACGTACTTGAATACGGTCGTTTGATTGCTCAGGGAACTCCAGACGAAATTAAGACCAATAAACGCGTTATCGAAGCTTATCTAGGAGGTGAAGCCTAATGTCTATGTTAAAAGTTGATAATCTTTCTGTGCATTACGGCATGATCCAAGCAGTCCGTGATGTAAGCTTTGAAGTGAATGAAGGAGAAGTTGTTTCCCTTATCGGTGCCAATGGTGCAGGTAAGACAACCATTCTCCGTACCTTGTCTGGTTTAGTTAGACCAAGCTCAGGAAAGATTGAATTTTTAGGTCAAGAAATCCAAAAAATGCCGGCTCAGAAAATCGTGGCAGGTGGTCTTTCACAAGTTCCAGAAGGACGCCACGTCTTTCCTGGCTTGACTGTTATGGAAAATCTTGAAATGGGAGCTTTCTTAAAGAAAAATCGTGAAGAAAATCAAGCTAATTTGAAGAAAGTTTTCTCACGCTTTCCTCGTCTTGAAGAACGCAAGAACCAAGATGCAGCTACTCTTTCAGGGGGGGAACAACAAATGCTTGCCATGGGACGCGCTCTTATGTCAACACCAAAACTTCTTCTTTTAGATGAACCATCAATGGGACTTGCCCCAATCTTTATCCAAGAGATTTTTGATATCATTCAAGATATCCAGAAGCAAGGGACAACTGTCCTCTTGATTGAACAAAATGCCAATAAAGCACTTGCAATCTCTGACCGAGGCTATGTGCTGGAAACAGGGAAAATCGTTCTATCAGGAACAGGAAAAGAACTTGCTTCATCAGAAGAAGTCAGAAAAGCATATCTAGGTGGCTAAAAAGGTCCGGGGATCTTTTTAGTCGGTGGATGAGGATTACGAAGTAATCCTCATTAATAGTCCGGGGGACCTTTTTAGTTGACAGATATAGATTGTAAAGCAATCTTTATCTACATTAAAAGGTTAATTTCTAATAATTGAAAAAAATGGAATGAAACGTTTCTTACATTCATTCAGAGAGCTCGATTTCAGAGCTCTTTTTGCTAGCTTATTCATACTTTTCTGAATTTTGAAAAAGAAATGTAAGCGTTTGATAGATTTACAAAAAGATTGTATAATAGGGATAAGAATAGAAAAGGAGAAGTCTCATGGCAGTTAAAGATTTTATGACCCGCAAGGTAGTTTATATTAGTCCAGATACAACAGTATCTCATGCAGCAGATTTGATGAGAGAGCAAGGGTTGCACCGCTTGCCTGTTATCGAAAATGATCAATTGGTTGGTTTAGTAACCGAGGGAACCATTGCCCAAGCTAGTCCATCCAAAGCAACAAGTCTTTCTATCTATGAGATGAATTATCTTCTAAATAAGACAAAAGTAAAAGATGTGATGATTCGTGATGTTGTCACTGTTTCAGGCTATGCGAGTCTAGAGGATGCAACTTATCTGATGTTGAAAAACAAGATTGGTATTCTTCCTGTCGTAGATAACCATCAAGTCTATGGGGTTATTACGGACCGTGACGTTTTCCAAGCCTTTCTTGAAATCGCAGGTTATGGCGAAGAAGGGATTCGTGTACGCTTTGTTACGGAAAATGAAGTTGGTGTACTCGGAAAGATTGTTTCTTTGATTGTAGAAGAAAATTTGAATATCTCGCATACAGTCAATATTCCGCGTAAGGATGGTAAGGTGATTATCGAAGTTCAAATCGATGGATCAATTGATTTACCAGCCTTGAAAGAAAAATTTGAATCAGAGAATATTCAAGTAGAAGAAATCACTCGTACTTCAGCAAAAGTCTTGTAAGAAGGGAAGCCGAAAGGCTTCTTTTTTCATGAAAAGGGGAGTAGAGCAAAAGATGGAAAGAAATGATAGATTATGGTATAATAAAACGATATAAAAAAGGAGTATTTATGGACATTTCAGAAATTCGTCAGAAAATTGACGCAAATCGTGAAAAATTAGCTTCTTTCAGGGGGTCTCTTTGACCTCGAAGGTCTAGAGGAAGAGATTGCCATCTTGGAAAACAAGATGACAGAACCTGATTTTTGGAACGATAATATCGCGGCCCAAAAAACGTCGCAAGAATTAAATGAATTAAAAAACACCTATAACACCTTCCACAAAATGGAAGAGTTGCAGGATGAAGTCGAAATTTTATTAGACTTTTTAGCTGAAGATGAGTCGGTGCATGAAGAATTGGTTGAACAGTTGTCAGAACTTGATAAGATGATGACCAGTTACGAGATGACCTTGCTCTTGTCAGAACCTTATGACCATAATAATGCCATCTTGGAAATCCATCCAGGATCCGGTGGTACTGAGGCTCAGGACTGGGGTGATATGTTGCTTCGTATGTACACTCGCTATGGAAATGCTAAAGGCTTTAAAGTGGAAGTACTGGATTACCAAGCAGGAGATGAAGCTGGTATCAAGTCAGTAACCTTATCATTTGAAGGACCCAATGCCTATGGTCTTCTCAAGTCAGAAATGGGTGTACACCGTTTGGTGCGAATCTCGCCATTTGACTCTGCCAAACGTCGCCATACCTCTTTCACATCTGTAGAAGTGATGCCAGAATTGGATGATACTATTGAAGTAGAAATCCGTGAAGATGATATCAAGATGGATACTTTCCGTTCAGGTGGTGCTGGTGGACAAAACGTCAACAAGGTTTCCACAGGTGTGCGTTTGACACACATTCCTACGGGAACTGTCGTTCAGTCAACAGTCGATCGTACCCAGTATGGAAATAGAGATCGTGCCATGAAGATGTTGCAGGCTAAGCTCTATCAAATGGAGCAGGAGAAGAAAGCTGCGGAAGTCGATTCCCTCAAGGGTGAGAAAAAGGAAATCACATGGGGAAGTCAAATTCGTTCTTATGTTTTCACGCCATATACTATGGTAAAAGACCATCGAACTAACTTTGAAGTTGCACAAGTAGATAAGGTTATGGATGGAGACCTAGATGGTTTTATTGATGCCTATCTCAAGTGGAGAATCAGCTAAGATAGAAAGGAACTCACATGTCAATTATTGAAATGAGAGATGTCGTCAAAAAATACGACAACGGAACGACTGCCCTACGTGGTGTTTCGGTAAGCGTTCAACCAGGGGAATTTGTTTACATCGTAGGACCTTCAGGAGCTGGGAAATCAACCTTTATTCGTTCTTTGTATCGCGAAGTAAAAATCGAAAAAGGAAGCTTATCTGTTGCTGGTTTTAATCTGGTTAAAATTAAAAAGAAAGATGTTCCTCTCCTACGTCGTAGTGTTGGGGTTGTCTTCCAAGATTATAAACTGTTACCAAAGAAAACCGTTTATGAAAATATTGCTTATGCAATGGAGGTAATTGGAGAAAGTCGCCGTAATATCAAAAAACGTGTTATGGAAGTCTTAGACTTGGTTGGATTGAAGCATAAGGTTCGTTCTTTCCCAAATGAACTTTCAGGGGGAGAACAGCAACGGATTGCAATTGCACGTGCCATTGTAAACAATCCAAAAGTATTGATTGCGGACGAACCAACAGGAAACTTGGACCCAGATAATTCATGGGAAATTATGAACTTGCTGGAACGCATCAATCTCCAAGGTACAACTGTCTTGATGGCTACCCACAACAGTCAGATTGTAAATACCTTGCGCCACCGTGTCATTGCCATTGAAAATGGCCGTGTCGTTCGTGACGAAGCTAAAGGAGAATATGGATACGATGATTAGTAGATTTTTTCGTCATTTATTTGAATCGTTAAAAAGTTTGAAACGAAATGGCTGGATGACAGTAGCTGCTGTTAGTTCAGTTATGATTACTTTGACCTTGGTTGCAATATTTGCATCTGTTATCTTTAATACGGCTAAACTAGCTACAGATATCGAAAATAATGTCCGAGTAATGGTATACATTCGTAAGGACGTAGCTGATAATAGTGAGACCATTGAAAAAGAAGGTCAAACTGTTACAAATAACGACTACCATAAGGTATATGATGCTTTGAAAGGTATGTCAACCGTTAAAAGTGTTACGTTTTCAAGTAAAGAAGAACAATATGAAAAGTTGACAGAAACAATGGGGGACAACTGGAAAATCTTTGAGGGCGATGCCAATCCACTCTATGATGCATATATCGTTGATACAAATACACCAAGTGATGTAAAGACGGTAGCAGAAGAGGCTAAGAAAATCGAAGGTGTATCAGAAGTTCAAGATGGTGGTGCTAATACAGAACGCTTGTTTAAGTTAGCTTCATTTATTCGTGTCTGGGGACTAGTTATCGCTGGATTATTGATTTTCATTGCGGTGTTCTTGATTTCTAATACTATACGTATCACCATCATTTCACGAAGCCGTGAAATTCAAATCATGCGTTTAGTAGGTGCTAAGAACGGCTATATCCGCGGACCTTTCTTGCTTGAAGGTGCCTTCATCGGTTTGCTTGGAGCAACCCTTCCATCAGTTTTGGTATTTATTGTCTATAAAATGGTTTACCAATCGGTTAATAAGTCATTGGTTGGTCAGAACCTTTCAATGATATCACCAGAAGTATTCAGTCCACTGATGATTGCCTTATTATTTGTGATTGGAATTTTTATCGGTTCAATCGGATCAGGAATTTCAATGCGCCGATTCCTGAAAATCTAAAATAAAATAGAAGTATATTTGAGGAGATTTTAATATCTCCTTTTTTACTACAAAAATTTTAGAAAAAAGTCTACTTTTTTTTATAAAAGCCTTTACAAAAAAAATTAAAGTGGTATAATTGAATTATAGAAAGTGCAAACGTTTTCGTAAAACGTTTGCCTAAATAAAAATAAAGGAGATTTGAATGATGAAAGATACATTCAAAAATGTCTTGTCTTTCGAGTTTTGGCAAAAATTCGGTAAGGCTTTGATGGTGGTTATCGCGGTTATGCCGGCTGCTGGTTTGATGATTTCAATCGGTAAGTCTATCGTGATGATTAACCCAACCTTTGCACCACTTGTTATTACTGGTGGTGTACTAGAACAAATCGGTTGGGGGGTTATCGTTAACCTTCATATCTTGTTCGCCCTAGCCATTGGAGGTAGCTGGGCTAAAGAACGTGCTGGTGGTGCTTTCGCCGCTGGTCTTGCCTTCATCTTGATTAACCGTATCACTGGTACAATCTTTGGCGTATCAGGCGATATGTTGAAAAATCCAGATGCTATGGTAACAACTCTCTTTGGTGGATCAATCAAAGTTGCTGATTACTTCATTAGTGTTATGGAAGCTCCAGCACTTAACATGGGTGTGTTCGTAGGGATTATTTCTGGTTTTATTGGAGCAACTGCTTACAATAAATACTATAACTTCCGTAAGCTTCCTGATGCACTTTCATTCTTTAACGGAAAACGTTTTGTACCGTTTGTAGTTATTCTTCGTTCAATAATTGCTGCAATTGTACTTGCTGCTTTCTGGCCAGTAGTTCAAACAGGTATCAATAGCTTTGGTATCTGGATTGCTAACTCACAAGAAACTGCTCCAATCCTTGCACCATTCTTGTATGGTACATTGGAACGTTTGCTCTTACCATTTGGTCTTCACCATATGTTGACTATCCCAATGAACTACACAGCTCTTGGTGGTACTTATGAGGTCTTAACTGGTGCAGCAAAAGGTAGCCAAGTATTTGGTCAAGATCCACTTTGGCTTGCATGGGTAACAGACCTTGTAAACCTTAAAGGTACTGATGCTACTCAATACCAACACTTGTTAGATACTGTTCACCCAGCTCGTTTCAAAGTTGGACAAATGATTGGTTCATTCGGTATCTTGATGGGTGTGGTTGTGGCTATCTACCGTAATGTTGATGCAGACAAGAAACACAAATACAAAGGTATGATGATTGCAACAGCTCTTGCAACATTCTTGACAGGGGTTACTGAACCAATCGAATACATGTTCATGTTTGTAGCAACACCTATGTACCTTGTTTACTCACTTGTTCAAGGTGCGGCCTTCGCTATGGCTGACGTAGTAAACCTACGTATGCACTCATTCGGTTCAATCGAGTTCTTGACTCGTACACCTATTGCGATTAGCGCTGGTATCGGTATGGATATTGTTAACTTTATCTGGGTAACTGTTCTCTTTGCCGTAATCATGTACTTTATCGCAAACTTCATGATTCAAAAATTCAACTACGCCACTCCAGGACGTAACGGAAACTACGAAACTGCTGAAGGTTCAGAAGAAGCTAGCAGCGAAGTGAAAGTTGCAGCAGGTTCTCAAGCTGTAAACATTATCAACCTTCTTGGTGGACGTGCAAACATCGTTGATGTTGATGCATGTATGACTCGTCTTCGTGTAACTGTAAAAGATGCTGATAAAGTCGGTGATGCAGAACAATGGAAAGCAGAAGGAGCTATGGGTCTTGTCATGAAAGGACAAGGAGTTCAAGCTATCTACGGTCCAAAAGCAGACGTATTGAAATCTGATATCCAAGATATCCTTGATTCAGGTGAAATCATTCCTGAAACTCTTCCAAGTCAAATGACGGAAGCGCAACAAAACACTGTACACTTCAAAGGTCTTACTGAGGAAGTTTACTCAGTAGCAGATGGTCAAGTTGTTGCTTTGGAACAAGTGAAAGATCCAGTATTTGCTCAAAAAATGATGGGTGATGGATTTGCTGTAGAACCTGCAAATGGAAACATTGTATCTCCAGTTTCAGGTACTGTATCAAGCATCTTCCCTACAAAACATGCTCTTGGTCTTGTGACTGAAGCAGGTCTTGAAGTACTTGTTCACATTGGTTTGGACACAGTAAGTCTTGAAGGAAAACCATTTACTGTTCATGTAGCTGAAGGACAAAAAGTTGCAGCAGGTGACCTTCTTGTCACAGCTGACTTGGATGCTATCCGTGCAGCAGGTCGTGAAACTACTACAGTAGTTGTCTTCACAAATGGTGATGCAATTAAATCAGTTAAATTAGAAAAAACAGGTTCTCTTGCAGCTAAAACAGCAGTTGCTAAAGTAGAATTGTAATACACTTGAGGTTGGAAGCTGTTTTCCAACCTCTTGTTTTGGGAGAAAAGCATGAAATTTTTAACACTCAATACTCATAGCTGGATGGAAAAAGAAGCTGAGGAAAAATTCCAGCACTTGCTTGAGGATATTCTTGATAAAGACTATGATTTGATTTGTTTCCAAGAAATCAATCAGGAGATCACTTCGCTAGAGGTGGAGGTGAATGACCTTTATCAAGCTTTGCCAGCTGCTGAACCTATTCACCAAGACCATTATGTTAGACTTTTGGTTGAAAAGTTGTCTGAGCAAGGAAAAGATTACTACTGGACTTGGGCCTATAACCATATCGGTTATGACCGCTACCATGAAGGTGTAGCTATCTTGTCTAAAACACCTATTGAAGCCAGAGAAATTTTAGTTTCAGATGTGGATGATCCAACAGACTATCATACACGCCGTGTTGCCTTGGCTGAAACTGTAGTTGATGGTAAGGAACTTGCAGTTGCCAGTGTCCACCTTTCTTGGTGGGATAAAGGTTTCCAAGAAGAATGGGCACGATTTGAAGCTGTCTTGAAAGAACTAAACAAGCCACTTTTGCTGGCTGGAGATTTCAACAACCCAGCTGGTCAGGAAGGTTACCAAGCTATTTTAGCTAGTCCATTAGGCTTACAAGACGCATTTGAAGTTGCTCAAGATAAAAGTGGTAGCTATACTGTTCCACCAGAAATTGATGGATGGAAGGGGAACACTGAACCCCTTCGAATCGACTATGTTTTTACTACCAAGGAGTTAGCGGTGGAAAATTTACATGTCGTATTTGATGGTAACAAGAGTCCACAAGTGAGTGATCACTATGGCTTGAATGCTATTTTAAACTGGAAATATTAACTGATACTCTTTGAAAATCAAATTCAAACCACGTCAACGTCGCCTTGCCGTACTCAAGTACAGCCTGCGGCTAGTTTCCTAGTTTGCTCTTTAATTTTCATTGAGTATGAAAAGAGGTTGGGATTCACAAATTCCAGCCTTTTTCTGACTAAAAAAGGTACTGGAAATAGCCTAAATAAGTGAGACTACTGAAATGGAATAAAATATGGTATAATTGATAGGATAGATAGAATCGAGGATATTATGTCATTTACGAAATTTCAATTTAAAAACTATATTAGAGAAGCCTTGGAGGAGTTGAAATTTACAACTCCAACAGAGGTGCAAGATAAGTTGATTCCTATTGTTTTGGCAGGTCGTGACCTAGTCGGTGAATCAAAAACAGGTTCGGGTAAGACTCACACTTTCCTATTGCCGATTTTCCAGCAATTAGATGAAGCCAGCGATAGTGTTCAAGCAGTCATTACTGCACCGAGCCGTGAATTAGCTACTCAAATTTACCAAGCAGCCCGTCAGATTGCAGCCCACTCAGAGGTAGAAATTCGTGTGGTTAATTATGTGGGTGGTACAGATAAGGCTCGCCAGATTGAGAAATTGGCAAGTAATCAGCCTCATATTGTTATTGGAACACCAGGCCGTATCTACGACTTGGTTAAATCCGGTGATTTGGCTATTCACAAGGCAAAGACCTTTGTGGTCGATGAGGCAGACATGACCTTGGATATGGGATTCTTAGAAACTGTTGATAAGATTGCTGGAAGCCTTCCAAAAGACCTGCAATTCATGGTCTTCTCAGCGACTATTCCACAAAAACTGCAACCATTCTTGAAAAAATACTTATCAAATCCTGTTATGGAGAAAATCAAGACCAAAACGGTCATTTCTGACACTATTGATAATTGGTTGATTTCAACTAAGGGACGTGACAAGAACGCTCAAATTTACCAGTTGACTCAGTTGATGCAACCATATTTGGCAATGATTTTTGTTAACACTAAAACGCGTGCTGATGAATTGCATTCATATCTGACTGCTCAAGGCTTGAAGGTAGCGAAGATTCATGGAGATATTGCCCCTCGTGAACGTAAGCGAATCATGAATCAGGTGAAAAATCTGGATTTTGAGTATATTGTCGCAACAGACTTGGCAGCGCGTGGAATTGACATTGAAGGTGTCAGCCATGTCATCAATGATGCCATTCCGCAAGACTTATCCTTCTTCGTGCACCGTGTTGGTCGTACCGGACGCAATGGCCTACCAGGTACAGCTATTACCCTTTACCAGCCAAGTGATGACTCGGATATCCGTGAGTTGGAGAAATTGGGAATCAAGTTTACTCCTAAGATGGTCAAAGACGGGGAATTTCAAGATACTTATGACCGTGATCGTCGTGCCAATCGTGAGAAAAAACAAGATAAACTTGATATCGAAATGATTGGTTTGGTTAAAAAGAAAAAGAAAAAAGTCAAACCGGGTTATAAGAAGAAAATTAAATGGGCGGTTGATGAAAAACGCCGCAAAACCAAACGCGCTGAAAATCGTGCTCGTGGCCGTGCAGAGCGTAAAGCAAAACGCCAAACATTTTAATAGAAAAAGTTGGAGTACTGAGCTCCAACTTTTTTATTATGTGACTGAAAGTCACATAATAAACTAGCTCATATCAATAAAATAGTAGAGGTTCAAATCAATCTCAATAACTCAGAAAAAAGAAGACTGACAAAATATGACTACTTTAAGACAAAAATATAATTTGCTATCAAACTCTAGCATATGGAGGAAGAAATCAAAATTAATGGATAGGTGATTACGGATATAAAGTTATAAGACTTGAAACTTTATTTCATAGACTTAATCACTCTTATCCTTCTTAAATTCATAGAGCTCTTCCAAGTAAAAATGAATTTTTTCTTTAATATATTTTAATGATTTGTTATTAGTTATGTCTATAACACCAAACACACTAAAGTGGTTTCTATAAAGCTCATCATAATCAATCTGACTGCCTATGATGATAACTTCTGATTTTTTTGAACTAAATTGGATAGATTTTAAATAGAGTTTCATTTTTTTAGATGTTAGAGACCCTGATTTTATGATAAAATAAGTAGAAGATTTATATTTGTAGTTAATCTTATGTCCTTGTAAAATTTTTGTATTTTTGAATGTTTTCTTTAAGAAATAATATTTTAAATACAGAGATAAAATATAGCCAAATAAAGAGTAGTGTAAAATTTGAATTGCCTTCATAGCTTTCCTTTCATTAGATATTAGTTTATCAAATGAAGAAAGATTAGTATTATTGAGATACTAAAAAGTATCTATTTTATCATGAAATGTCTAAATTAAAAAAATTTTTACCATTTGAGATAGTATAGAAACCATTTGAGATTTTTATAATTTAATTTCCATAATTCTGATAATATTAAACTGATAGAAGGAGGCTAAATATGAAAGACTACATTTTATATCAAGATAGAGCTATCGTAAAGGTATCACTCTCTAAAATTTATTATGTTACAACTCATCCTACAAAAGCTCATGCTGTTCTTTTTGTAACAGCCGAAGGGAATTTTGAAGCTTCAACCTCACTAGCTAAAATCGAAGAGGAAAGTCCAGAAGAACTTATTAGATGCCATAGAAAGTTTCTTGTGAATAAAGATAAAATAGCAGGATTTAATCATGAGACAAGA